>CALMJO010000392.1 GCA_937864375.1 uncultured Spirochaetota bacterium | reverse complement strand
TCTTCGTCAACGAGACCGGCAAGTACCGCGTATGGAAGCTTTCCGTGAAGGCGCATGAGCTTGACGTCTCGAAGCCGGGCCCGCAGGCGAGCGTGCTCCTGGACAACCTTCCCGGCTACCCCGACAACCTCATGCGCGGGCTGGATGGAAAAATCTGGATGGGATTCGCGAAGCCGCGCAGCGCCACGGTCGACAACCTCTCCGCGAAACCCTTAATGAGGAAGATCACCCTGCGCCTGCCGCGCGCGCTGTGGCCGGTTCCAAAAGCCTACGGCCACGTGATCTCCTTCACCGAGGACGGGAAGATAGTGGCCGACATGCAGGATCCCTCGGGCGCATACCCGGAAACCACGTCGGTGACCGAGACGCGCGACCGCCTCTACATTCAGAGCCTGCACGCGAAGGGGATAGGCTGGATGGCGAAGTGAGGCGGAAGCCTCATTTCAATTACCCGGCGCAGAACCGCGGCATCGATCGATGGCGCGGTTTTGTTATGCAATTTCCTGTTGACTGTTACCGCGTATTCAGGTATTGTAACAGCGGCGTTTCTATCATGGGCGGCCAGGCAGGAAAAGCATGAAGCCGGATGATTACCTTTATACCCTGGAACGATCGTCGATCTCCGTGAAGGATCTCTCGACAGCTCATGATGACGATGTTTCGTACTGGCTTTCGAAACCTCCTAAAGAACGATTCATCGCTCTCGAAATTCTTCGCAGGAGGCTCTTTCCACATGACGCCGTTTCCGGAAGACTTCAAAGACTTCTTGAGATTACTCAACTCCCACGGCGTTGAATACCTCCTTGTAGGCGGATATGCTCTCGCCTTCCATGGGCACATTCGCGCAACCCAGGATATGGACGTTTGGATTGATCGAACGCCCGGAAACGCCCTTCGAGTCGCGGCCGCCATCACCGACTTCGGTTTCAACCCCGTCAGCATTCCACCCGAGTTGTTCCTGAAAGAGGAGCAGGTGATCCGCATGGGCGTGCCGCCGCTCAGAATAGAAGTGATAACGTCGGTATCGGGAGTGAGCTTCATGGAATGCCGACCGGAGCGTGAAATCGCACGGATTTATGATCTGGAGGTGCCGGTCATAAGCCGCGCGATGCTGAAAAAAACAAGAAATCCAGCGGCAGGCTCAAAGACCTCGCGGACGTGGAATCGCTGGAGAAGTAATCACCTGCTGAGCCCCGTACTGGCGAACCAGTCACACCTGCACAAAGGTTGACATCTTGCAATACAGGGCCTGCACGCGAAGGGGACAGGCTGGAATGTCAGGTGAGGCTGAGCGCAACGGCGCCTCCATGCCCGCCTTCGAGCATGGAGGCGCGTGCCGCTCGTCGCATTTCACAGGCCTGGTCGATGCCGGACTGCTTTATTACCCAAGCCCGACCATCTTGAGGGCCTCGGGCGCCTGCATCCACACCTCGCAGGAGCAGCTGAATCCCGGCACGTCGAAATACGCGGTCATCCTGTTGTTGACGGCGAGGAGCCCCTCGGAAATGTGCGCGTTATCGCAGATGTACAGGCTGATCGATCTCACTCCCCCTTCCATGGACGTTTTAAGGTAAGGACCGCCCAGGGTCAGGTAATCGGGCAGCGGCGGGAGCTTGGCGAAGCATTTACCCACTTCCTTTGCAGACTGGACCGGGAACTCGTTCTGGACGACGATGATCATGACACGCCTCCTTGGTTGTTTTCACACGGGGCTCATGCGCCCCCCGGGGATATTTTTCCGGGAAACGCCTGCGCATTCCGCCGGCGCGGGCGGGCGGTCTTCGATGCAGCGGGAGTACCCGGAATATCCGGTAATCCCGACTGCCCGGGGAGCACGTGAACTAAAAGCAGATTGAACCGCTGAATGCCGCGAAGGGGAACCGTGGCTTTATCTCTATGGATTCAATATAATGCGCGTGAATGCTTTTTCAAGCACCCGTCACATATATTCCGGGGGGGGACCATCCGCGTTCTTGACAGTGCGCCCCGGTTCAAATATATTAAGATCATAAATATACAGATCACCCTGCCCTGACAATTGTATCAACTTCGTGTCACCCGGGTTTTACCGGGGTGGATTAATTCTATGGCCAGTGCTCTCCCTGTAAATAATGGAAGGAGGACGATCATGGCATTCACAAGACCCTGGCATGCGCATTATGCACCGGGCGTTCCCGCGGAGATTTCTTATGAGCGCACCACCCTGTCCGCGGCCCTCAAACGCAGCGCGACGCGGTTCCCGAACGAAGTCGCACTGAACTATATGGGCAAGCTTATCACCTATGCGGAGCTGAACGGCATGGTTAATGCGCTCGCACGCGCATTGACCGATATCGGGGTCCGGCCCGGCGACCGGGTCGCGACGCTGCTGCCCAACATACCCCAGGTGACCGCGGCGATCTACGCGTCTTTTAGAATGGGCGCAACGATCGTTCCCACCAACCCGCTGTATACGGAGCGCGAGCTCCAGTACCAGCTGGGGGATTCCGGGGCGAAGGCCGTGGTGGCGCTCGACCTGCTCGCGCCGCGGCTGGAAAAGGTGATTCCCGACACCATGGTCGAATCGGTCATCTACTGCCACATCAACGACTACCTGCCTTTTCCCAAGAAGCAGCTGTTCCCACTGGCGAAAAAGGACATGTACCGCAGGGTCGTCCCCTCATCAAGGATTTACGAGTTCCTTTCCCTCGTGAAGTCGGCCTCCACGGGCGATTTCGAGGACGCGTCGTCGTGGGACGGGCTCGCCGCGCTGCTCTACACGGGCGGGACCACGGGCGTGAGCAAGGGTGCGATGCTCCTCCACTCGAACCTGTCGTCGAACGTGCAGCAGTGGAGGGCCTGGTCTGCCGACCTCAAGGACGGCTCAGAGAGCGTCCTGGCTGTGTTTCCCTTCTTTCACTCCGCCGGCTTCACCGCGATACAGAATCACTCTATCTGGGCGGGATGGAAACTGGTGCTTGTCCCGCGTCCCGATCCCGTTACAATCACTGAGCTCATCAGGAATTACCACCCCAGTATTATCCCCGGGGTGCCCACGATCTTCACCGGGCTCCTCAACAACAAGGAGTTCCGAAAGCTCAATCTCTCCTTCGTGAAGGGCTTTTTCGCGGGCGCCGCGCCCCTGGCAACCGATACCATCAACGAGCTCAAGAATCTCACGGGTGCGACCATCTTAAATGTATACGGGCTCACCGAAACGTCGCCGCTGGCGACCGGGAATGCATGGGGCGCGGATTTTACACCCGGCACCGTGGGATTCCCGCTGCCCGGTACCGATGCGCGCATCGTGGACCTGGAAACCGGGACGAACGACGTGCCCGCGGGGCAGCCCGGCGAGCTCATATTCAAGGGCCCGCAGGTCATGAAGGGATACTACCAGAAACCGGAGGAGACCTCGAAGGTGCTCCGGGACGGATGGCTGTACACGGGGGATATCGCGACCATGAACGAAAATTGCGAGATCGCGATAGTCGACCGCAAGAAGGACATGATCATCGCCGGCGGCTTCAACATCTATCCCAACGAGATCGACGACGTGCTCAGCCTGCACCCCGGAATCCTCGAGGCCTGTGTGATCGGGGTCCAGGACGCGTACCGCGGCGAGACGGTGAAGGCATACGTGGTGGCGAGGCCCGGCCAGTCGCTCAACGAGGAGGAGGTGCTCGAGCACTGCAGGAAGCACCTCACCGGCTACAAGGTGCCCAGGCAGGTCCGCTTCATCGACGCGATTCCCAAGAGCGCGGTGGGGAAGATCCTGCGCCGCGAGATGAAGGCGCTTGACGAGAAGCTGGAACAGGAGCGCGCCTCGAAGGCGGGTTAGCGCCCGCATCGAGACAGGTCGGCTACTTGGCCTTCCCCGCCTCCAGCGCTGCCTTGATGAAGGCCCTGAAGAGCGGGTGCGGGCTCGTGGGCTTCGACTTGAACTCGGGGTGGTACTGCGTGCCTATGAACCACGGGTGGCCGGGGATCTCGATGGTTTCGACCAGCCCCGTCTTGGGGTGTGTGCCTCCAAAAACCATCCCGGCCTTTTCGAACGCGTCCCTGTACTTGAGCGTGAACTCGAAGCGGTGCCTGTGGCGCTCCATGACCGACTCCTGCCCGTAGACCGTGCGCACCCTGGTCCCCTCGCGGAGCTGGCACTCGTAGGCGCCCAGCCGCATGGTGCCCCCCATCTTCTCGATGATCTCCTGCTCCTCCAGGAGCGAGATCACCGGGTGCGGCGACGTGGGATCGAACTCCGTGCTGTTCGCGCGCTCCAGGCCGCACACGTTCCGCCCGTACTCCACCACCGCCATCTGCAGTCCCAGGCATATGCCGAAGAAGGGAATCTTTTCCTTCCTCGCGTGCCCTATCGTCATGATCTTGCCCTCGACGCCGCGGTTCCCGAACCCTCCCGGCACGAGGATGCCGTCGATCTTCTGGAAGAGGGCCTTGAGCCCGGCCTTCTGTTTTTTCTCGATGTCCTCCGAATCAATGCGCGTCAGGACCAGCTCCGCCTCGTTGGCGACCGCCCCGTGAAGGAGCGCCTCGTAGATGGACCTGTACGCGTCCTGGAGGGAAATATATTTACCCACGACCGCGATGTGCACCTTGCGCTTTGGATTCTGGAAGGCGTGGAAGAACTTGTCCCACTCGCCAATTTCCAGGTGGTTTTTCTCCATGCCAAAATGCTCGAGCACGATCTCGTCGTAGCCGTTGCTGTGCAGCATGTAGGGGATCTCGTAGATGGAGCTCTTGATGTCGATCGCGGAGATCACGTTGCGCTCGGACACGTTGCAGAAGAGCGCGATCTTCGTGCGCATGTCCTCCGAGAGCACCCTGGCCGTGCGGCAGAGCAGGAGGTCGGGTATGATCCCTATCTGCATGAGCTCCTTGACCGAATGCTGGGTGGGCTTGGTCTTGGACTCTCCCGCCACCGTGATGGTGGGGACCAGCGTGAGGTGGACGTTCAGCACCCTGCGGCTTCCCAGCTCCTGGCGGATCTGGCGTATCGCCTCCAGGAAGGGGACGGACTCGATGTCGCCCACCGTCCCGCCGATCTCGATGAGCAGGAAGTCAAGGTCGTCCTCGGCGGCCACGTCGTAGATGCGCTTCTTTATCTCGTTGGTGATGTGGGGGATCACCTGCACGGTGCGTCCAAGGTAGTCGCCGCGGCGCTCGCGCTCGATCACCGCGAAATAGATCTGCCCCGTGCTCACCGAGTTCTTCCTGGTGAGCTTGGCGCCGGTGAAGCGCTCGTAGTAACCCAGGTCCAGGTCGGTCTCGGCGCCGTCCTCGGTCACGTAGACCTCGCCGTGCTGGTAGGGGCTCATGGTCCCGGGGTCGATGTTGATGTAGGGATCCATTTTTACCGCCGAGACGCGGTAGCCGTGCCCCTCGAGGAGCAGGCCCAGCGAGGCCGTCGAGATGCCCTTGCCCAGCGAGGAACACACCCCGCCCGTCACGAAAATGAATCGCGTTTTTTTGTCGGTCATGGCAGTCACCTTCGAATGGTCTGTGCGCGGAGCCGGAGATGGGACATAATATAGCGGCCAAAGGGGAACCGTCAATTCCATTTTCGCCGTTCTGCGCAAAAAACTAGGCTTGACACGGCCCGCGACATAAGATATTCTGCGGCTGCAGTTGAATCATCAACCCGAAACGGCGGAAATGCGCCCGGGAAACGGGGATTTTACACGGAATTAACATACAGGCACGCGCCTGGAACCTGGACGAAAACCATGACAGAAAAACGCAAGTACGAGCGGCACCAGTGTTTCGAATCGATCGAATATGAATACTGGGAGGGAAACCCGGAGACCGTCGACATCGGCGCCACGGCCCCGCGCAAGGGCGGCGGGCACATGCTCGACATAAGCCAGGGCGGCTCTTTCGTGGTTACCAATGACCGCCTGGGCATCAACATGCCCGTCAAGCTCCGCATCGACGCCGGCAAGGGCCGCAGGGAGCTCATGGGGAGCGTCGTGCGCACGGGCCTCTTGAAGAACAACCCGTCCGAGATCGCCATGAAGTACGCGGCGGTCAAGGTGAAGGAGGACGCATACCTCGCCATACGGTTCGACGAGGTGCACGCGGAAATCAACGCCGGCCAGTTTACATCCAGGAAATGAAGACACGCTTCATCCGAATAAACGACAGTTCGGAGATCGACACCTCCGCCGCCACTGTCTATGACCTCCACAACAGGTACATCGACAACAGGGGGAACATGTTCGGACTGCGCTACAACCGCGACTCAAAGAAAATCGAGGTCATCAAGATCATCCGCACTCCCGCCCAGAAATCAACCTACTTCCAGCAGCAGCTCATCAAGCACCGCCGCATGAAGGCGATGAGCGGCGAGGCATACGAGCCGGAATCGCCCGATTCAGGCCGCGACTCTTCGGGAAGCGGCGGGTCGGACGACGGGCTCGAGGGCGAGGAGATCTTCGACTCGGAACAGTTCATCAACTCCACCATCGAGGTCATGAAGACGCACCGCGACAGGCTCGCGGGCATAATCCTGGGCGTGCGCAACTCCCGTATCGTTCCCGAAACCGAGCGCATGGACGCCAACGTCATACTCCAGATATTCCGCAGCCTCGAGATCGACGGCATCAAGCGCATCGAGAAGGTGCTGGACAACCACAAGGAGATCGTGAGCTACCCGCGCTCGCTGTCGTACTACGAATCAAAGCTGGACAACCGCGGCCGCGTCGTCTTCGAGTCGATCGACGAGTACGAGAAACGCATGAAGTTCGTTTTTCACTTCGAGATGTTCAATTCGCTCAAGAACCTCTACAACGCGCTGTTCAAGGCGCTCAAGGACCTTGATTACTTCCTGCAGGAAAGAAAGATCGAGGAGGTGAAGGGCGTCACCGTCCCCGAGAAGCAGGCCTACATAGACGCGACAACGTCCATCGCGAACACCCTGCGCGAGTGCGCGCGGATAATTCGCGATTTAAAAAAGCTGGAAGAATACATTTACGACGCGAACAACTTCATGCGGTAGCGATTCGAAGGAGTCTATCCCTTAACCATCAGGCCGTCCCGGGCACTCCGACAGAATCAGCGCAGGCTCATCGAGGGACGCCCCCGCCCATACCCGCTTCCCGGAATCACTGGACAGGGAGCACCACGACCTCTCCGAATTTAGAAAGCGCAGCCTTGAGCGATTCGTCGCCCACCACCACCTTCACGAGCCCGTCCTTAAAAATGTCGGCCGCGCCCTTCTGAACCATTTCCTTCGTTACGGCGCTTATGTTCTTCGTATAGTCGGCAAGGTAGGTGTCGGGCAGACGGTTGTACTGGACCATCGAAAGCATTCCCAGGACCTCGAGAGGCGTTTCGAAATCGAAGATGTAGCTGTAGATCATGGAGCTCTTCGCCCAGGCGAGCTCCTCGTCGCTTACCGGCGCGGAGGCAATCGCCTTGACGTTCTCCAACAGAAGCGCAAACGTCTGGTCGGCCTGGTCGGTCCTGGTCTGCGCGAACGCGAGGAAGAGCCCCAGGTCGCGCCTGAACTTCATGATCGACTGGACCGAATACGACAGCCCGCGCTTCACCCTGATCTCCTGCATGAGGCGCGAATTGAACGAGCCCTCGCCCAGGATGTAATTCATGACGGAAAGCGCGTACGAGCGCGGGTCTCCCACCGTGACCGCGAGCGTTCCCATGATGATGGTCGCCTGGGGAACGGCCCGCGGGACCAGGTATATTTTTTTTGCATGGACGCGCACGTCGCCCGCG
>CALMJO010000391.1 GCA_937864375.1 uncultured Spirochaetota bacterium | reverse complement strand
GGGTATTGCATACACCGAATACACAGGAGGGTTTCATGAACGTAAAGGATCTTTTCAGTCTGAGCGGCAAGGTCGCGATCGTGACCGGCGGCGGAAGGGGAATCGGGAAGTTCATCGCGACGGGACTGGCGGAAGCCGGCGCCAACGTGGTGATCGCCTCCCGCAAGCTCGAAAAGCTCGAGCAGACGGCCGCGGACCTCTCGAAGCTCGGGGTCAAGGCGAAGGCCTGCAAGTGCGACATGGGCAACAAGGACGACATCCAGGGACTGGTCGATTTCACGATGAAGGAGTTCGGTACGGTGGACATACTCGTGAACAACGCGGGCGTCACCTGGGGCGCGCCCACGCTGGAGTTCCCGCTCGAGCAGTGGGACAAGATCTTCAACGTGAACGTGCGCGGGGTGTGGATCCTTTCGCAGGCGGTCGCGAAGATCATGAAGGAAAAGGGCGGGGGAAAGATGATCAACATTTCGTCCGTGATGGGATTCCGCGGCTCGGTGGAAGAGGCGCACCCGGCGCTTCCCTACAACTCGTCCAAGGCGGCCATCAACCTGCTCACCATGAACCTGGCGATCAAGCTCGCGCGCCACAAGATCTACGTAAACGCGATTGCGCCCGGCTTCTTCCACACGGACATGATGGGCTATCTCGACAAACCCGAAATGAAGCCCATCCTGGACGCGGTGCTCATGCAGATCCCGGTCCCGCGCATGGGAGAGATCGACGACGTCAAGGGACTCGCGGTCTTCCTGGCCTCCAGGGCGTCGGACTATGTAACCGGGGCGATCATCCCCGTTGACGGCGGGATGCTCGCGAAGTAGGACGGGCACCGTTTCGATTAAACGACGACGAAGGCGCGGATCCGGATCCGCGCCTTCGTTTTTCATGGCGCCGTCAACCGCATCCCCGTTGCGACGCACCGGATGGGGACCGGGTCAGCGCTTCTCCGGCTCCGGCTTGTTGCGCATGAAGCAGCCCAGAAAATATTTTTCCCTGAAAGAATCGCCCTGGAAGCCGTAGAGTTCCGACAGGACCGGTGACAGCTCTACGGCGATCCCGCGCGCCCTTTCCACGCTCACCTCGGGATAGAGCTCCTTGAAGTACGACGTGAACGCCCCCATGTCCATGGGGAAGTCGATGACCGTGCCCTTGAGGAAACGGAACTCGTTAAGGTCCATCATGGTTTTTAAATCGTCCTCGAGGTAATAATCGTTGTGCAGCGGGAAGAGCGAGTGGATGAAGTCGTCGTAGGCGCCATCGACGTCGGCGTTGTCCAGGACCACGCCGGCGAGGAACAGGATCCCATCGAACTGCAGGGCGCGGCGGAACTCGTCCACGCAGCGGCTCGAGTCGAAGATGTTCATGCAGTCCGCGCACAGGAGGAGGTCGGCCTTGTAGTAGTCCACGGGAAAGTCATGGAAGTCCCCTATGATGAAATGGACGCGATCCATGGCCGGTTCGCCCTTGTGCGCCTCGAGGAAGCGCCGTGCGAGCTCGAGCGAGGGCTCCACGACCACGATGTAGCCGGAGCCGCGGCGGGCGAGCGCAAGCAGGATCTCCCCGCTTCCCAGCCCGGCCTTCACGATGACGCCGGGATTGTAGTCGTTCATGACGTCGAACAGGCGCTCGATGACGTGCCCCCTGCGGTACGCGGGCTCTATAATGACGCCGCGGGCGCCGTCGTATTCCAGAAATTTCCTTACCTCGTCAAGCCTCGTCATGGGCGGCTCCCTCGCTTCTTCGTGTCCGTCTGCGGCTGGAGGCTATTTTGTTATTGACATAATCCAAATTCAATTAAAAAATCTCCACCCTGTAAGGTTTACGGAGAAAACATCCGCGGCGCGGCACATCGGGAGGGCGCATAGATGGACGACTCGATATATTACGATTCCTGGAAAGAGGAGAGGGACGTACTCCTCGAGTACAACCAGGTCACGCTTGACGACGTGAACATCGTGAACATCCTGGGCGTGGGGATCGACAACATGACCCGCGCGCAGGCCGTCGTGAAGGTCATAAAGATGGTCGAGGGCGGCGGCGTGCATCACGTGGTGTCCCTGAATCCCTACAAGCTGCACCGGATCAAGTCGAACCAGGACCTGCGCCTCATTTCCAGCAAGACGGCCATGCATTTTGCCGGCGGCGCGGGCCTGCAGTGGGCGGCAAAGACCCTCCGCTCGGGGCTCAAGGAACGCATCCCGCTCATGAGCTTCCTCATGGACCTGGTGCGCATCGCCGAGATCAAGGAATTCTCCATCTTCATCGTGGGCGGGCGGCCCGAGATCGCCGAAAAGGCGTTTTTCAACATCAGGAAATCATTCCCCAATATCCGCATCGTGGGCCGTCACGGCGGCTATTTCAATCCCGAGCGCGAAAAATCGGTCATCGAAGCCATCAGGAAATCGCAGGCGAACATCATCCTCGTCGGGATGGGCTTCCCGATCGAGGACAAGTGGATCTACAAGTACAAGAACGAGTTCAAGAACGCGGTCCTCATAAGCGTGGGCGGCAGCATCGACTACATCTCGGGCGACGTGAAGCTGGCTCCCCCCTTCTTCATGAACAGGGGGCTCGACTGGTTCTACCGCATCATCTCCCGGCCGTGGCGCATCGGGAGGATGTTCCGCACCATGCTGTTCTTCATACAGGTGATATTCTCCAGGCTTTTCTCCAGGTAAGCGCGAATTAACGAAAAAGGCGCGGACAGGATCCGCGCCTTTTTTATTTTTCCGGGGCGCGGATGCTTATCCGCGCTTTCAATTATCACTTCACCTTCATCACGATCATGGACACGTCCTCGCGGCGCTCGAGCCCCTCGGTGAAATCACGCATGAGGCGCAGCAGCGATTCGATCACGTCCTCGGGATTCTCATGCGGCGCCTCGAGCTGGCGCATGATGCGCTTGAGCCCTATGAGCTGCCCTCCCCTGTTCTTGAGGTTGACGATGCCGTCGGTGATGACCACGAAGTAGTCGCCTGAGCGGAGCTTCACCGTCACGTTCGCCGGCACCTTCTCCTCGAAGTCGCCGCCAAAGCGCAAATACCTCGAGCATCCGTCCCGCACGAGTATGGTGTAGGCCACGCCGGCGAGCGCGAAGCGGAGCAGGTTCTCGTCGAACTTCACGTGCGCGTAGAAGAGGGCGCGGTTGCGGCTGATCGCGAACACGTCCCGCAGGGAATCGTACGCCCTCTCGATGAGGTAGGCGGGGTTGTCGTGCTTCACGCGCGTGAGCGCCTTGAGCGCGCCGCTGGCGACCGAGGCGTAGATGGCGCCGGGAATTCCCTTCGCCTGGAAATCGCCCATCGACACCCCAAGCGAATCGCTGAAGTTGTAGATCTCGTAAAACTCACCGCCCATTTCGCGCGCCGCAAGGGACTTGGCCGCGATGCGCAGCGTCCCGTAGTTGGTGCTGATGTCGGGCAGGAGCGAGTGCTGGATGGTCTGCGCGGACCTGATCTCGCTCTTGATGCGCTCCTCCTCGAGCGCGTTCTGGAAATAGATCGCGTTCTGGACGGCCAGCGCGCACTGCGTCGCGAACGCGTTGATGAGCACCACGTCGTCGTCGGTGAACGCGGGACGGTTGGCGGCGTTGATGGCCTGTATCACGCCCACGAGCCTGCCCTTGAACAAGAGCGGCGCGCAGAGGATGGACCTGGTGAGAAAGCCCGTCTTCCTGTCGAAGTTGGGGTCGAAGCGCTCGTCCCGGTAGACGTCGTTGATGTAAACGGTGGAGCGATGCTCGGCGACCCAGCCCGCCACGCCCTGGCCCACCTTCACGCGGTATTTTTCCTGGAGCTCCTTGCCCGCCTCGCCCAGGGCCACCTTGAACACCAGGTCGCGCGTGCCCTCTTCGTACAGGAGCAGGGTGCTCGCCTCGGTTTCCATGATGTCCTTGATGATCTCCATCACGATCGTGAGGAGCTTGCCCATATCGAGGGTCGAATTGATGATCCCGTTGATGTCGACCAGCCTGCTCAGGTTGTGGAGCTGGCGCTCCAGGTATTCCAGGTCGTATTTTTCCATGCCGGCCGTCCCTCCTTCCTGCATATAGCCACCGCCTTCCGCGTGTTGTGAGCCGCCGTGCGCGTGCGGCCGCGGTCGGCGGGTAAGATCAGGGATGACATTCCGTGCACGGGGCAAGTCCCCTCGCGGTCCCGTGCGCATGACAGGGCATGAGTACGCAGCAGTATCCCTGTACTAGTATCGGCATTGCGGGGAAAAATAATTATTGCGGGGGCCGATATTCCAACGGGCCGGGGGAGGCGCCGGGCCCCCATCGCCCCCATTCACCCGTTTCGCCGGCAAGCCCCTCCCCGCAAAAAAGTGCTGTCATTTTTCACGGTTCGTGCGCATTGGAAACCAGTCCCTGACAGGAAAACAGGGATTGAAATGCGTACTAGTTCAGTATAACCA
>CALMJO010000390.1 GCA_937864375.1 uncultured Spirochaetota bacterium | reverse complement strand
CCGCTCACCTTGTGCTCATCGAGAAACACGCGCACCTCGGCGCGGAACCGCTCCTTTTCCTCCGGCGTCAACGCGTTAAAATAAGCAACGTGCGCACGCAGCAGCCTGTCCCAGTCGGGGGGGAAGGGCGTGGAAAGGAGCCTTTTTCTACGCCGTTGAGTGCGCGTCATCGCGAGCAGGCACGCCGCGAAGCACCCGGCGCCGAACAGCGCTGCGTATGCCGGTCGCGCGGGAGACGGCTCGTCGCCCAGGGCGAGCCACATGAGCAGCGCGCACAGCAGCGCGATGAGAAACGACGCGGATAGCGCGGTGGTGAGGACGATCCTTGTCCGTCGCGGGGAGATCGCCATGGTTATTTCACCCGTTCGCCCCGCCGCGGCGCATCGTGTCGGGTATGAGGACCGCGGTCACCTCGCCGCGGGCGCACACGAGGCCCCGGACGCTGAGCTCCGTCGTGACGGTTATCCTGCGCCCGCCGGTGACGGTTACGGTCGAGCGAAGGTCGATGGGACCTGCAATGGGAGTGGGTTTCAGGAAATCAATGGTGAGCTTTCCGGTCACGAAGCGCTCGTACTGCTCTTTCCCGTGAGTTTTTCCCAGCGAGTCGTGGTGCGCCGCCGCCGCTGTCGCCGTGCTGTGGCAGTCTATGAGGCTCGCGATGAGGCCGCCGTAGGCGAACCCGGGAATCCCCACATGGTCGGGGCGCGGGAAGAAAGTGCACACGCCCTCGCCGTTTTTCCAGTATGTCTTGATCCTCATGCCGTCAACGGCGAGCCGCCCGCAGCCGTGGCAGTGGCTGAAGGCGTCGGGATAGAGGTCCTGGATGGCCGGCGTGTTCATCGGTGTTCCCTCGGTAAAATGTGTGCGTATTCGTTCATCATCGGGTGCCGATCCCGCGAGCGCCTTTCAAGGGGGATAAGGGGATTGATGAGATGGGGGAGATGCTTGATTGGAGCCGAACTGCACGCCAGGGAGTCAAGTGCGCTGTCGGGAGAATCATTTTCTCAATCTCATTTATCGCCTTTATGTCTTTATCTCCCCATCCCCGTTTCCGTAAAGTACGTTCAAGGAAATGAGAAAAGTCAACCAGAAAGGCGGCATACCGCAACGCGGCCGCGCTCAGCTCCCGGCCCTGTTTTTGAGAAAGCCGCCCAGCGCCGTGTCCACCTCCATGATGTGGCGCGTGAGCCAGTCGCGAAGGAACTGCATGAACGCGAGGCTGGATACCGCCTTGCCTTCCTCCATCTGGGTCTTGAAGTCGATCGCCTGCCCGGTGAGCGCGTCATGCAGGGCCTTGTGTTCGGCGTACTGGGGATAGCCGTTTCTTTGCATGAGGTCTTCCTCGGCGCTGAAATGATACACGGTGTAATCCAGGAGCTCCTTGAGCGACCTTCCGAGCGCCGATGCCGCCGCGCGTACCATGATCGCATCGTGAAGCGAATTGGTAAGCTCGAAAAGCTTCCTGTGCTGCTCGTCGATGAGGCCGTATCCGACTGAAAATTTATCGTCCCATGAAATCAATGGCATTTTTTGCTCCCTCCCGACTGAATCTCTCCGCACGTGGCCGGGGAAAACCCCTGTGTGCCGGATGTGTCGCAAAAGATAGCTCATGGGGGTGTAAAAGCAAGTAAAAGCATTGAATTTATGCACACTTGAGGAGGCAGTGAGGCATTTTGGCTAAAAAAACCCGGTTGGATAGAAATTTGTTGAAAAAAGTAGTATATTTGCATACGAAGATTTATAGCAGAAGGTCGTGCACAAACACGAACGAGCCAGTACACTATACACATAAAGGAGAATCGACGATGAAGCGAAAGCTTTATGCAGCGGCGTGCCTGTGCGGCGGTATGATCATGATTTTGGCGTGCGCACAGAAGTCCCAGGATGCTTCCACTGTCAGCATTCAGTCCGTCGTCGGTGACGTGAAGGTAATCACGGACAAGGGAGACCGTCCCGCCAAGGTAGGCGAAGCGGTCGGCCAGGGAGACAGTATCAAGACCATGGAAACCGCCATGATAGACCTTACCTACGGCGTGAGCGGGGTGATCAGGATCAACGAGGGTTCGCTTGTCAAGCTGTCGGTCCTGTTCGCGGGCGCGGGCAATGACTCCAGACTGGAGATCGACAAGGGAAGCCTGTTCGTGACGGTTGCCAAGCTCTCTAAGGAGGATAAGTTCGAGGTCGCAACGCCCACGACCATAGCCGCCATACGCGGGACGAGTTTCAAGGTTACCTCCGACAGCAACGCCTCGAGGATCGACGTTATCTCCGGCCAGATTAAGGTGAATCCCGTCCAGGAAGGCAAGGTAATCACTAACGTCGAGACCGTGGTCGAGGTCAACAAGACTCTCACGGTCGAAAAAAAAGACATCAAGAAGATCGTCGAGGAAAAGAAACCCATGGAAGTGAAGGCCCTGAAGGTCGAAGAGATCAAGCAGATCAGGGAAGAGGTGAAGGACATAAAGCCCGCGCCGCGGCTCGAGGAGTCGGTCAAGAAGGAATTCCAGGAAGTGGTGATCGCCCCGAAGAGCGACAAGGACGCCGAGGCCGAAAAGAAAAAAGAAGAGGAGCGACGTAAGAAGGAAGACGAGGCCCGCGCACGGGACGCGGCAAACCTGAGAGCCCGCGCGGACGCCGAACGAGCCGCAGCCGACCAGGCGGCCCGCGAGAAGGCCGAAGCGGAGCGGATCGAAAAAGAGCGCATTGAGAAGCAGCAGCAGGAGACCAAGGAAAAAAGGGTCAAGAACATCCCCACTTTGTAAATCCGCGCGTGCGGCGGGTGATCCATGCCCGCCGCACCTGGATTCATCCCGCTTATGTCGCAACGAATAATTTTGGTGGACAAATCCGCGATTGTTTGGTACACTTTACCAAGGTCAGCCTGTGCCATAGTGTCTTTGTGATCGAAGGAATCGTCATGAGGAAACTGGCCGCGGCGCGCCTGGGGCGGGTACACCATGCAGTGTGAAAAATGCAAGAAAAACGAGGCGACCGTTCACCTCACCGAAATCATAAAAAACGTCAAGTCCGAAATACACCTGTGCGAAGGCTGCGCCCGCGAGATCGGGCTCAATTCCAAGCTCTCTAACTTCACCCTGACGGTGCCCGACATGCTGTCCTTCCTCGACGTCGAGGAAACGAGGGACATGGTCGACACCACGCTGTGCCGGAGCTGCGGCACCTCCTTCGTGGACTACAAGCGCTCGGGAAAGCTCGGCTGCCCGGACTGCTACGGTCATCTGCGCGCGGCGCTCGAGCCCATCATCATGAATTTTCACGGCGCGAAGAGGCACGTAGGAAAGATGCCTTCCAATTATATCGAGGTCAAGGCGCGCGGCAAGGTGTTCCTGGATACCGCGGTCAAGGTCATGGAAAAAGTCGAAACAGTGGCCGACCTCCGTAAAAAGCTGGAGCAGGCGGTGCTCGATGAGCGCTTCGAAGAGGCGGCGGTCATCAGGGACACGCTTAAGCAGCGCGAAGAACGCGGGAACGCGGATTAGCGCGCATGGTGTTTGACGAGCTGTACCGACACGGCGGCTTCTGGTCGACGACCGGTCCGCAGGGGGACGTGGTGCTTTCCACGCGCGTGCGTCTTGCGCGAAACCTCGCGACAGTCCCCTTTCCCCACAAGCAGGACGAGCCCGAACAGACCATAGTTAAATCGGTGTCCTACCGGTTTGTGCACGAATCGGAGATCAACAGGAATGCGCTCTTCGTGGAAGTCTCCTCGCTCGATGCTCATGATCGCAGGTTTTTAAGGGAGCGCAACATCATCACCAGCGAAATGGAACAATCTCCCCGCAGCTTCGTCATCATCAACCAGGACGAAAACTTCGTCATCATGGTCAACGAGGAGGACCATTTCAGGATTCAGGTCATCTGCCCGGGACTTCAAGTCCTGGAGTGCTACCGGAACGCCGACCGCATCGATTCCGAAATGAACCGCTATGTCTCCTATGCCTTTTCCGACGACATGGGCTACCTGACTGCGTGCCCGTCAAACGTGGGAACGGGGCTCAGGGCTTCGGCCATGCTGCACCTGCCGGCGCTCACGCACATGCGGTCCATCCCGGACGTGGTGCGCGCGATGAAGGACCACGGCAGCGACCTCAAGGCAACCGCCGGCGACGGCGGCAAGACCGTGGGCTGCATGTACATCGTGCAGAACAGGGCTTCGCTCGGCAAGTCCGAGGCCGACATCCTGGAGGGAACAGACGGTGCGGCGTCCATGCTCATAGACATGGAGAACGAGGCGCGCGACGATTACGTGTCGCAGTACCGTTCGCTCCTTGAGGACCGGGTGTGGCGCTCGTTCGGCACGGTCAGGTATGCGCGTATACTCAACTACCTGGACTGCATGGAGCACCTTTCGAACATTCGCCTGGGGGTGGTGCTGTCGATCATAAAAAAACTTGAATTGCAGAAGATAAATGATTTAATGGTGAACGTCCAGTGGTCCCACCTCCAGAAGAGGGCGGGGCTCGTTTTTTCAAATACTCAGGAATGTGACGCGTTTCGCGCAGATTACGTCAGGTCCGAATTCGCATACGGGGATTTATGAGCATGTACGATTTTACGAAGCGTTCCAAGAAGGTGCTGGAGGTGTACGCCCAGGCCGAGGGGCGCAGGCTCAATTCGGACTCGCTGGGCCCCGAGCACATACTGCTAGCCCTTCTCAAAGACGATGACTCGGTCGCGGCGCGCATTTTAAAGAACCTGGGCGTGAGCTTCGACGTGCTCCGGCGCAGCATCGAGCAGACCATGCGCCGCGCGGGCACCATCACTATCCTTGGAAACCTCCCGCTGAGCGCGCGCTACAACCGGACGATCGAGACCGCGAAGGACGAGGCGCGCAAGTTCAAGAACAACTACATAGGCACCGAGCACCTGCTGCTTGCGCTCTTCCGCGAGGGTTCTTGCGCGGGCGTGGAGGACCTGGTAAAGTCCGGCATCGACTACAACGCGATCCGCAACGAGATTTTGAAGATACTCGGCGTCCACCAGGCGGCCGCGGCGGGCGACAAGGCCGGGGAAAAGAGCAAGACGCCCACCCTGGACGAGTTCGCGCAGAACCTCACACAGCTCGCCTCCGAGGACAAGCTTGACCCGGTGATAGGCCGGGAGAAGGAGATCGAGCGCGTCATCCGCATACTCACGCGCAAGACCAAGAACAATCCCCTGCTCATAGGCGAGGCGGGCGTGGGCAAGACCGCCATAGCCGAGGGCCTCGCCCAGCGCATCGTGAAGCACGGGGTGCCAGAGCCCCTGCAGAACAAGCGAGTGCTCGCGCTCGACATTCCCGCTATCGTCGCCGGCACCAAGTACCGCGGCGAGTTCGAGGAGCGGCTCAAGCGCATCATGAAGGAGATTCGCGGGTCCGACAACGTCATCATCTTCATCGACGAGCTGCACACGATCATAGGCGCGGGGGCCGCCGAGGGCGCGATCGACGCTGCGAACATCCTGAAGCCCGCGCTCGCGCGCGGGGAGCTGCAGTGCATCGGCGCCACCACGCTCAACGAGTACAAGATGTACATCGAAAAGGACGCTGCGCTGGAGCGGCGCTTCCAGTCGGTCCTTGTTGAGGAGCCCACCATACCGGAGGCGGTGGCCATACTCAGGGGCCTGCGCGAACGCTACGAGAGTCACCACATGGTGCGCTTCACCGACGAGGCGCTCGACCGGGCCGTGAGACTGTCGGACCGCTACATCAATGACCGCTTCCTGCCGGACAAGGCGATAGACATCATCGACGAGGCGGGCTCCAAGGCGCGGCTGGACAACACCGAAAAGCCCGCCGACATCCGCGCGCTCGAGGACGAGATCACCCGCCTCAACGAGCGCAAGAACGAGATGGTGCGCAACCAGGAATACGAACAGGCCGCGCTCCTGCGCGACATCATCAAGGAAAAGAAAACCGTGGCCCTGTCGAAGATGGGCGACTGGAAGCAGAAGCGCAACGAGTACACCATCACGGTGACCGGCGACATGATCGCGCACATCGTCGCGCAGTGGACCGGCATCCCTGTGGAGCGCATAGAGGAGAGCGAGAGCGCGCGTCTTTTGAGGATGGAAGAGGAGCTGCACAAGAGGATCATCGGGCAGGACGAGGCCATCGCCGCGGTCAGCCGCGCCATCAGGCGCAGCCGCACGGGGCTCCGGAGCGGCAGGAGGCCCATCGGCTCCTTCATCTTCCTGGGGCCCACCGGCGTGGGAAAGTCCGAGCTCGCGAAGGTGCTCGCCGAGTTCCTCTTCGACGACGCGAACGCGCTGGTGCGCCTCGACATGTCCGAATACATGGAAAAGCACTCCGTGTCGCGCATCATCGGCGCTCCGCCCGGCTACGTGGGCTATGACGAGGGCGGGCAGCTCACGGAAAAAATCAAGAGGCGGCCGTATTCGGTCGTGCTCCTGGACGAGATCGAAAAGGCGCACCAGGACATCTTCAACGTGCTTCTTCAAGTCCTGGAAGAGGGTGAGCTCACCGACAACTTCGGGTCCACCATAAGCTTCCGCGACACCGTCATCATCATGACCTCGAACGTGGGCAACCGGGAGTTCCAGAAACAGGGTCGCATGGGTTTCATGGAATCGGGAGAGGCCGCGGACGACGAAAAGGACCGGGTGTTCGACGAAGTGAAGAGGCTGTTCAGCCCCGAATTCATCAACCGCATCGACGAGGTGGTGTATTTCCACAGGCTCGAGCACGCCCACATCCGCAGCATCGTCGACCTCATGCTCACCGAGGTGAACGGGCGCCTCGCGGAGCGCGGTATGGAGCTTGTCTTCTCGCGCTCGGTGTGCGATTACCTTGCCGGGAAGGGCCACCATGACAGGTACGGCGCGCGCTACCTGAGGCGCACCATACAGTCCGAGGTCGAGGACGCGCTCGCGACCGAGCTCCTGCACGGCAGGTTCAAGGACGTGCACAGGCTTCTCGTGGGCGTGAAGGGCGCGTCAATCACCTTCCGTCCCGCCAGGACGGACAAGGCCGGTGAGCCCGCCGGGCCGCGGCCGGAAAAGGCGGGAATCGTTTCCTGACGGCAGCCGCCTCGCCTGACGCGCCCGTTGCGCGGAGGACTTTTATCCGATTCAGTTCCGTCATCCGGTTCAAGTGCGCGTACCTGCGATCGGCGGCATGCGGGCGGATGAGGCTTATTTGTTTAACGCGCGCACCCGGCAGGAGCCGGCCTGCTTCGCGTCCCGGCGTTAGAAAAATATTCGAACGTGATAAATGCGGTTGAGAAGTTCTCCATGATGAAACATCGCCATTACCCGGCCGAGCAGCTGCAGCGGCGCTTAAAGAGGCTCAGGAACAAGCTCTTCCTTCCCGCCTTCCTGCGCACCATGAAGAAGCTGGGCATAGGCGGGATATCGGGCGGGAACAGGATCCAGCTCATCACCGACGGCGACGAGTGCTTCGACGAATACCTGAAGGCGATCGGCTCCGCCCGGAAAAGCATCAACCTGGAATCCTACATTTTCAAGAGCGACGACATCGGGTGGAAGATCGCGCGCCTGCTCGCGCGCAAGGCCCGCGCGGGGTGCGAGGTGAACGTGATCTACGACGCGGTGGGCTGCATCGGCACCGCGCCCGCGCTCTTTTCGTTCCTCCGCGAGAGCGGCGTGGAAGTGATCGAGTACCACCCCCTGTGGCCGTGGAGAAAATTCTGGAACGTCACGCTCCGCGATCATCGCAAGCTGCTCGTGGTGGACGGGCGCACCGCGTTCGTCGGGGGAATCAACATCGGGGCGGAGTACGCGGGCGCACGGTACAACGGCGGGCGCTGGAGGGACACGCACCTGAAGATCCAGGGACCCGCTGTCCGGGATATCCAGTTCTTCTTCGTCGAGAACTGGTACCGCAACGGGGGCGCCATCCTTGATAACGGCAACCATTTTCCACCAGTGCGCCCCTGCGGGAAGAAGCTCCTCATGGTGTTGTGCACGCGCTCCCGGAAAAAGATCCGCCCCATCCACGAGTCATACGTGTCGGCGATCAATTTCGCCAAGAATTCGATCTACATCGCGAACGCGTATTTCATCCCGGACGCCCGCATCTACCGGGCGCTCGTGCGCGCCGCGCGCCGCGGCGTGGACGTGAGGGTGCTCCTTCCCGGGATCACCGACGTGCCCTTCGTGCAGCACGCAAGCCGGTACCTCTTCAAGCGCTACCTGCGGCACGGCATCCGCGTGTATGAATACGTGCCCTCGGTGCTCCACGCGAAGACCGCGGTCATCGACGGCATCTGGTCGACCGTGGGCTCGTCGAACCTGGACCGGATAAGCTTCGTGCACAATCTCGAGGTGAACGCGGTGATGCTCGACCAGGACTTTGGCGGCGAGATGGAGCACATATTCTTCAATGACCTTCGGCACAGCCGCGAGCTCACGCTCGAGGGCTGGCGCGCGAGGAGCATGAGGAGCTTCATCCTGGAATGGTTCTGGTATAGGTTCAGGAACAGGCTGTAAACTTGTTTTAAAACGAAGCTATAAAGGCAAAGACGTGTAAGAAAGGGAGATGGGGGGATTGAAGAGATCGGGGGGATAAGGATTTGTATAGCTTTCCGCCCGGCGATTCTGGCGAGTATTTATAGCAACTAACGATTATTTTATTACAGAGAGAGAAAAAGGCTATTAATTCTATTCCATCCGTAAGATATGTCCATAAACGGGAGGAATTCAAATGGCCTATTCAAATGATCTCCGGAA
>CALMJO010000389.1 GCA_937864375.1 uncultured Spirochaetota bacterium | reverse complement strand
GTTCATAATACCATCTTATAGCACATTATTTACCCACTCACAAGCCGGAAGCGCCGGAAAAGTTAATGGCATATTCGAACGATCTCAGGGAACGAATTCTCGCAGCGGTAAATGAAGGGAAGATGAGCCAGGCAGAGATACTGAGAATATTTAAAATTAGCCGAACAGGCTTTAACTATTTCATTAAACATGTCAGGGAAACAGGGAGCATCGAACGACAATGTTTCAGTCCCGGTCGGCCTTCCAAATTCGACAATAAAGACATACGAAGGATTACGAGATATCTGACCAGCCATCCTGATGCGACATTACAAGAAATCCTCGATTTCACCGGCAAAAAGGCGAGCATAATGGCGGTGCATCGGACCCTGAAAAAAATAGGGTATAAGTTAAAAAAAAGTCCCTCTTCGCCAGTGAGCAGGAAAGAGCGGATGTTAAAGCCAAGAGATCAGCATGGCAGCAAAGAATGAAGTCATTTGCCCTGGAAAGCCTTGTTTTTATCGATGAAAGCGGGATCCAGAAAAACATGACGCGTCGCTATGGAAGAATTATTGGGGGTGAACGGTTGCGTGAATCGGCCCCTGGAGGTCATTGGGATTCGACGACGATCATCTCTTCAGTTCGTCTGAATGGTGAAATCGCAGCCTTGACGCTCGATGGTGCGACGGATGCCGTGGCGTTTCAGACGTATGTTGAAAATCTTCTATGTCCAACCTTGGGCACTGGGGATATTGTAATCATGGACAATCTGAGTTCCCACAAAGTGGCAGGGATTCGTGAAGCTATTGAGGCCGCGGGGGCTACGCTCCTGTATTTGCCACCGTATAGTCCGGACTATAATCCCATAGAAATGATGTGGTCCAAGATCAAAGCGTATCTTAGGAAAACCAAGGCACGGACCACTGATGCGCTCGAAAATGCCATTTCGAATGCGTTCGACTCGATCAGCGTTTCTGACATTAAAGCATGGTTCGCATTCTGTGGTTACGTATTAATTTAATCGTGAATTGCTATAATTCAGGACGAACATGTAAACGGTGCCAAGAGCACGAATAGCGGATTAGAAACTTTCGGTGTACCCTGGAGATGCGGGAAAAGGAGAACGAAAAATTATTGATGAGGTCGGCAATAAGTATTTGAAATCTACATAGCGGAGATGGGGGGATAGACGAGATCAGGGAGATGAAGGTTTTGGTAAAATCCGAAGGAACCTGAAACCATTTGCCTTTTCCCAATTCCTTTCCATCTCTTCAATCGCCGTTGCCTTTATCTCCTCATCTCCCACGCTGTTGTCGTGAGGTATTTTCGTGTTAGAATGTGTGGCGCGAGCGCCGAATCGCATACTCGCGCGGGAGCATGCCCCTGCAGGAATGCGCGTATGACGCGCCTAGTGGATCTTCTTGCGCGTGGCGTGAAATCCCAGGTACACGTGGCCGGTGTGCCCGTCGATGGTCAGGTAATCGCCCTCGCGGATGACCACCTTGCCCTGCTGGTGGGGTTCGCGGATCACGATGGCCATGTTGTTCGCCTCGTCTATGTTCATCGCCGAAAAATCGCTCACGCCCGACTTCTCGAGCCGGCGCATCTGGAGCACGGCGTGCGAGGTCATGCCCCCCACGCAGGTGAGTATGCCGTCCGAGTTCTTGATCCCCAGCACGTCCTCGGGATTGGTCTCCGGCATCGCCAGGATCAGCTTGTCCGCGGGGTGCTTCTGGCGCATGAGCGCGATGCGCTCTATGTCGAAGACCACCCTCCCCGAGACCTG
>CALMJO010000388.1 GCA_937864375.1 uncultured Spirochaetota bacterium | reverse complement strand
GATCTAGTACGGTCTCGTGGGCTCGGAGATGTGTATAAGAGACAGGGGTGGTACTGCGCCATGAGCGACACATGCACGCTCGTCGAAAGCTCCTCCGCGAGCGCGCGCAGGCACGCGATGCTGTTCTCCGTATGTCCCGGAAGAATCAGGTGCCGCACCACGAGCCCCGACCGGATTAATCCCGCCTCGTCCATCGCGAGGTTCGACCCCTTCTGCCGGTACATCTCGCGGAGCGCCGCGAGCGCGACGCCGGGATAGCCCGGCGCCTGCGAGTACTCGCGCGCGAGCGCGTCGTCCATGTACTTGAAGTCCGGAAGGTACACGTCCACCTCGCCCTCGAGCGACTCGATCGTCCCGCGCAGGTCGTACGCGCCCGTGTTCATCACCGAGACCGCGTACGGTGCGCCGCGACGCAGCATTGTAATTACCTCCCTCATCTGCGGCACGAAGTGCGAGGGCGAGACGAAGCCCGCGCAGGGGCGGCGGGGGCCGAGCAGCTTCAGGATTTCGCCTGCGAGCGTTTCCGCGTCCGTGTGCTCCGCCTTCGCGAAATTGAGGCTCACCTGGTGGTTCTGGCAGTACACGCACTGCATCGTGCAGTGGTGGAAGAACACGTTCACCATTCCCTCGGGACCAAAGACCGGCTCCTCGCCGCGATGGACGCACACCGTCGCGACCGAGGGCCTGTGGGTGCTTTGACAAAAACCGAGCTCTCCCTCGCCTCGGCGGGCGCCGCACGCGCGCGGGCAGAGCACGCACTCCCCATCATTTCCCTTCATGCTTGTGGTATCCCGTTCTTCCATCGTATCCGCGCCTTAAATATTCGGGGGGGCCGAACTGCTTCTCCCCCGCGATGCATGCCCGTTCTCAACGAATGCCTCTACGCCAGCACGAAGCCATTCCCTTTCTTAACGATGAATCCCTCCCTTGCGAGCTCATCGAGAAGGTCCCGCGCGTATGCCTGCTCGACCTCCAGCAGGGCTGCAATTTTCTTCACGCTGGTGCGCTTCCGTTCCACGAGGTGCGCGATCACGCGCCCGCGCGCCTGCCTGCGCGAATTCCTGAAGGGCGCCTGCGGACGGTACGAGGCGCTCTTCCGGGACGGGTTCGCGCGGGTCTTCTTGAGCATCACGCCGTAGTCCATGAGCGCGTTGTACCAGCGCGAGGGGTTCTTCCTGTCCAGGGTGAGCTCGACGAGCGGGAGCAGGTCGGCGTCCGGAACCTTCTCCGCGCCATTGAAAAAGAAGTGAATGAAGACGCTGCGGATGTTCGTCTCGACGAAGACCGCTGGCTCGTTGAACGCGAACGCCGCGATCGAGCGCGCCGTGGCCTTTCCTATTCCCGGCAGCGCCTCGAGCTCTGCAATCGTGCGCGGGAGCAAGCCCCCGTGGCGCTCGACGACGATGCGCGCGGCGCGGTGAAGGTTGAGCGCGCGGCGGTTGTAGCCCATCCCCTGCCAGGCGGCTATGACCTCGCCGGCCGCGGCGCCCGCGAGCCCGGCAAAGCCGGGAAAGCGCGCGATGAACTCGGGAAATTTATTGACCACACGCTCGACCTGCGTCTGCTGCAGCATTACCTCGGAGACGAACACCTCGTAGGGCGTGGGGTCGTTCCTCCAGGGAAGCGCCCTGCC
>CALMJO010000387.1 GCA_937864375.1 uncultured Spirochaetota bacterium | reverse complement strand
AGAATGCGCTCGGGCGAAGGGAAGAAATCGTATCGCGGCTCGGCGGCCGGCTCCATGGTGTCCTACTGCCTGGGCATCACGAACCTGGATCCATTAAAGTACAATCTCCTCTTCGAGCGCTTCCTCAACCCGGACCGCAACGAGATGCCCGACATGGACATCGACTTCTGCGCGAACCGCCGCGAGGAGGTGATCGACTACGTGAAGGAGAAGTACGGCGCCGACCACGTGAGCCAGATCGTCACCTACAACAAGATGAAGGCCAAGGCCGTCGTCAAGGACGTCGCGCGCGTGATGAACATCCCCTTCGCCGAGGCGAACGAGATCTCCAAGCTCATCACCGAGGACACGCTCGGCAAGGCCCTGCAGACGTCCGAGGAGCTCCAGAAGATCGCGAAGTCGGGCCAGAAGGGCAAGATGCTCATCGACATCTCGCTCACGCTCGAGGGGCTCGTCCGCTCCGCCGGCAAGCACGCCGCGGGCGTGGTCATCTCGCGCGACCCGCTCACCGAGTACGTGCCGCTCTACAAGGACGCCAAGGACGGGAGCGTCTCGTCGCAGTACGACAAGATCGCGCTCGAGGCGGCGGGCCTGGTGAAGATGGACTTCCTGGGGCTCAAGAACCTCACGATCATCGACGGCTGCATCAAGCTCATAAAGAAGCACCGCGGCATCGAGCTCAACATAGACACGATCCCGCTGGACGACAAGGAGACGTTTACGCTGCTCCAGAAGGCGAACACCATGGGAGTGTTCCAGCTTGAAAGCGGCGGCATGAGGAACATCCTGCGTAAGCTCGTCCCCACGCTCTTCGAGGAAATCATCGCGGTGAACGCGCTCTACCGGCCGGGGCCGCTCGAGTCGGGCATGGTTGACGACTTCATCACCCGCAAGCGGAACCCTTCCGAGGTCGAGTATCCCCATCCCTCGCTCGAGCCGGTGTTACAGGACACGGTGGGCGTCATCATCTACCAGGAGCAGGTGATGCTCATCTCGCAGGTGATGGGCGGCTTTACCCTCCCGGAAGCCGACAAGCTGCGCAAGGCCATGGGAAAGAAGATCCCCGAGATCATGAACCAGATGGAGGACAAGTTCCTCAAGGGTGCGAAGGAAAAGAAGTACGACCACAAGCTCGCGAAGAACATCTACGACCTCATCCTGAAGTTCGCGGGCTACGGCTTCAACAAGTCCCACTCCGCGGCCTACGCGCTCGTCTCGTACCAGACGGCGTACCTCAAGGCGCACTACACCGCCGAATACATGTGCGCCCTGCTCTCCTGCATCACCGACAACCAGGACGACGTGATCAAGTACACCAACGACTGCCGCGCGAACGGCATCGCGGTGCTCCCGCCCGACATCAACCACAGCGAGAAGGACTTCTCGATCGAGGACGGGGCCGTCCGCTTCGGCCTGTACGCGATCAAGGGACTGGGCGAAAAGGCGATCGAATCGATCATCGAGGCGCGGGACCGGACCGGCGGCTTCGACTCGCTCACCGGCTTCCTCGAGAACGTGGAGAGCCTCACCGTGAACAAGGGCGTGCTCGAGTCCCTCATCAAGGCGGGGGCCTTTGATTCCCTCCACAAGAACCGCGCGCAGCTCCTGGTTTCGGTGGACCTGCTCATCGACGCCGCACGCAGGCTGCAGGAGGACCGCGCCTCAGGGCAGGGGAAGCTTTTTGGCGGACCGGCCGAAGAATCAGCTTCGCCCATGGACGCCCTGGACCTTCCGGACGTAAAGCACTGGCACGACAACGAGAAGCTCGCGCACGAGAAGGAGGTGCTGGGGCTCTACGTCTCCGGACACCCCCTCGCGAAATTCGAAAAGGACATCAAGACCTTCGCCTGCACCCCCATCGCGGAGCTCTCGGAGCGGCGCGTCAAGGGAGACGTTTCCGTGGTGGGGATAGTCGCGAACCTCAAGGTGCGCATGTCCAGGAACGGGCGCCGCTTCGCGGTGGGCATGCTCGAGGACATGGAGGGAAGCCTCGAGGCGCTCTTCTTCCCCGACACCTTCGCGAAGTTCGAAAAGCTCCTCGCCACGGACACGCCACTTTTAGTGCGCGGACAGGTCGAGTACGACGACAGCGCGCCCCGCAAGATCATCGCGAGCGAGGTGAAAACGCTCAAGGACATGCGCCGCGAGAACATCGCCTCCGTCCACATCCGCCTGGAGCAGGTGGGCTTCGACGAGGAGACGCTCGCGGGCATTCGCGCGGTCATGGAAAAGAACAAGGGGACCTGCCCCGTCTACTTCCACGTGCGCGAGCTCAAGGGCGGGGAACAGATCATCAAGGCGCACCAGAGCTTCAACATCACGCCGTCGGACGCGTTGCTCGCGGAGCTGGGGAAGCTCGTGGGGGATGAGTCGATCAGGTACGGGACGAGGCAGTGCTAGGGGTTAAGGATTTCGTGTTCAATCGCTTTTTGCACGAGCTGATTCAGTGAAATCCCCATGGTCTGCGCTTTAAATGCCGCTTTTTTATGCAATTCCGGATTGATCCTCACGTTGAAGCTGCCCTTGAATGACTTGAACGGTTCCCTGTTTACCTTTTTACACAGATCAATATAATCATTCACCGCATCATGGAACGCCTTTTTCAATTCCGCGACGGTCTTTCCTTCGAAGGTTATCAGGTCATTGATCCCCTCGATTCTTCCAAAAAAGGTTTCGTCATCTGTGCTGAAATGCACGGAGCCGACGAAGTCCTTGTGGGCAAGCAGGTCTTTCATTGCAGCACCCCCGCGTTTTTCAATTCCTCGATAATATTCTCGACTTTGCAAGTTTGAAAAAGAGGATCCCGAACCACCCTTTCATTTGATTAGGGCCGACGACGGAAATAGCAACAAGAATTGGGAACGTCACCTTGTCTCTTCCGGCGAATGCGAGGAGGTGTTTTTCAACGAACCGTATTTCACCTTTTCCGACGAAAAGCACTCCGCATTGGAAACGAGATATTATGTGTTGGGAGAAACAAACGAAAAGCGATGTCTTTTCATCGTGTTCGCAATACGGAAATCAATGATCCGCATCATCTCCGCCCGCGACATGCACAAGAATGAAAGGAAGGCATATGAAACCCTTAAAGAAAATCCCCAAGTTCAAGAATGAGCAGGATGAGGCCAGGTTTTGGGAACGGAACGATTCCACGGACTACATCGACTACTCCCAGGCCGGGAAGCTCAACGCCCCCAACCTCAAGCCCTCTACTAAGAGCATATCGATCCGCCTGCCGGAGTCCCTCTTGCAGAGGCTCAAGGTAATCGCGAATCAGAAGGACATTCCGTACCAGTCGCTCATCAAGCTCTACCTCGCGGAAAAGGTGCGGGAAGACAGGCGACGTTAATCGACGGGAACCGTCCGCCGCCTTCCCGCCCTCGCCCCCGCGAAAAAATCATTCTCATCTCCCACCTCCCCGCCGATTAAATAACCAAACACACACAAGGG
>CALMJO010000386.1 GCA_937864375.1 uncultured Spirochaetota bacterium | reverse complement strand
TTTTTGCTCAATCCCTAAATTTTTTTTTCTTTACTTTAGCAGCCTAAAGGCTTACCAAAGATGAATACCCGGATCCGGACGACACCGACGGCAAGGGCCGGTTCTTTGGCGTGACCGTTTCCGCCGTGTACCACTTCAAACTGGGCGGTTCCGAATAGCGGCGGGGCCGTATCCGGAGGGTGCGGCCTTCTCATTTTCGGCTTGACCGGCACATACCATGGCGCATAACGGTCAAGATGCATAAATAATGATCAAGAGGTACGCAATGAAGAATAAAGCTTTGCTGGCATTGATGGCGTGTGCGGTCGTCGCGGGCGCGCTGTTCGCGGGAACGGTCCCCGGCCACGCGGCGGGTATGAGCGTAGGGGTGAGTACGTGGTACTGGAAGTGGAATATATCCCCGGAAGACGGCAGGTCTTTCGACCCCGGTTTGATGTACGGCCCCATCCTGGGATTCGACTGGGGCAAGAACTGGTCGCTCACCAGCGTGTTCCTCACGGGGACCTATCGGCACGAGGAAGGCCCGGCCGGCGAAAACTGGTACGGCTATCCGCGGCGTTATGATTCCGACACCACCCTGAATTACTCGGTGCTCAAATGGCTCAAGGTCTTTGGCGGTTTCAAGTACATGCGCTATGACGCGAAAGCCGGTGCCGACGGCGCGACTACCGGCATTTTTGAGGAAACCAACATGCGGCACTATTCATACGGCCCCGGGCTGGGAATAGGGCTAACGCTCCCGGTGGCGGATTCCCTGTACCTGCTGGGAAATTTTTCGGTCATGTATCTCTCCGGAAATGAAACGTTCGACGGGCTCGGCGATTATAATAAGGAAATCACCGAGACCGGATTCAATTCCACGATCTCGCTGGCATACTATGCGGCCTCGTTTGCAACCACCTTCGCGCTGGGAGTCCGTTGCCAGTACTTCGTGACCGAGTACGATAACCCTTATTTAAAGTATATGGGAAAATCAAAGACCGACCATTCCACCTTCTATGGAATAACCTTTTCGGCCGTGTACCATTTCAGCCTGGGGAGCGGGGAGTAGTTAGCAGGGCCGCTCCTGAGGGTGCGGCCCGGTGGTTTTTGGCTTTACCGGATTCTTGTATCCTGTGCATAATCGGCATAATATTTAAATATTATCGAGAGGTCTATGGTGAAGAAAAGAATAGTACTGGCACTCATTATATGCATGGCGGTCCCCGGATTGCTGCTCTTGGGAGCGACTCCCGGGCGCGCGGCGGGGATGAGCGTGGGAGTGAATACGTGGTATTCCACATGGGACCTGGAGCCCGCTTCAGGAATGAGTTACGATTCAAGCCTCATGTACGGCCCGGTGCTGGGCGTGGACTGGGGAAAGAAATGGTCCATCACCTGTGTGCTGCTCACGGCTGATTACAAGGCGACAGCGGAAGTGATGGGTTCTTCCTTTCCAATACATTTCAGACGCTATGACTCAGACACGACGCTCAACTATACCGTGCTAAAATGGCTCAAGGTATTTGGCGGTATCAAGTACATGCGCTACGATACCCGGAAAACCGGGGAATCCGTCCCGGTATTCGGCTCGTCTGACAACAGGCACTATACTTACGGCCCCGGACTGGGGATTGGCCTTACCCTGCCTATTTCCGATTCCCTGTTCGCGCTCGTGAACGTGTCGGGGATGTACCTGACGGGGAGGGCGTCGGAAAACCTGGTGGAAAATTATAACCTGACCGAAACCGGCATCAACACCACGGCATCGATAGCGTTTTATGCCGAGTCGATTGCAACGACGTTCGCGATTGGCGTGCGTTACCAGTATTTCAAGTCGGATCCGGACATCGCCGGTGGCGTGACCTCGGACCTGACGTTTTACGGGATCACCTTCTCGGCCGTGCATCACTTCAGCCTGGGAGGCAAAGAGTAGCACGCGCCGTACACGTCAAAATAGGGATGCCGCCTCGTTGGGCGGCATTTCCATTTTACCGCTTGACCGGCGGAGCGCTCCGGAGGAACCTTGCCTGGACTTTCCAGCCAAAATTCATCGATAAAGGAATGAGGAGATGAGAAAAACATTAACGGCGGTTTTAATCTGCGCGGCGGTTTCGGGCATGCTGCTTTCAGGAACAATGCCCGGGCACGCGACGGGAATGAGCGTGGGCGTGAACACGTGGTATACAACGTGGGATATGTCTCCATCCGATGGCAGCGAGTACGACCCGGCTTTAATGTATGGACCGGTGATCGGCCTCGACCTTTCGAAGCGGTGGTCGCTGACCAGCGTATTCCTGACGGGGAATTTTAAGTCGCCGCAGGCTGCCGGCATGACGTCAGACGAGATAAATTATCGCCGGTATGATTCCGATACGACGCTCAATTATTCAATCAACAGGTGGCTAAAGGTGTTTGGCGGATTCAAGTATATCCGGTATGACGTTAAGATGTCTTCGAATCTGGATGCCATTGGTGAGGTGCTTTTGCCGTTTGAGGGAGGGGATTTCAGACACTATTCATACGGTCCGGGCGCAGGAATTGGGATTACGCTCCCGCTATCGAACTCTCTCTTTGTGCTGGGCAATTTCTCGCTCATGTATTTATTCGGGAATGAAGCCATTCCGGCGATTATGAAGGCATGGGGGAGAAGCCCCAGGCAGTTTGTTGATATGGGTTTTAACACCACGCTGAGCCTCGCGTATTATCTGGAGTCGTATACCACCACGGTGTCGGCCGGGGTGCGGTACCAGTATTTCAAGGAGAAATATGAAAATTCTGATGTCTGGGGAAGGTTGAAATTTTTCGGTGTAACGGTTGCAGCAATTTACCATTTCAGCCTGGGAGACAAAGAATAAGCCTGGACCTGCACGGGCTGCCGTCGTCAAGGGCGGCAGCCTCGTGTATCATCCTCTTCCCCATGTCGCAACCGTCCGGGAACGTCATGTGTCGATCTTCCGCAGGCATGCCTGATCTCCCGTGAGCCGATCGGCCCCCTGTCCCGCCTCTCTCAACCTCTTTCACGTTATGCCTTATTTCGAAGCAATGAGGATATCTCGCTCAACAGCACAGTTCGACAGGTCTGCGCCCTTGAGGGCCGCGTAAAGCGTTCTTCCCTCCGGGTCGTCCATGCAGTGCTCCCATCCCCCGACATAGGCGATGCGCGCATCCGGACTGCGACGAAGGGCTTTCCGCACCCTGCGTGCGAGCACGCGCTCCCGAAACGCCACCGTCCCGTCTTCGAACTGAAGGAGGCGCAGTCCCGTGAGGAGCTCGTCTCCCCCGAGGAAGATCCTCTGCGCGGACAGGCGCTCGCCGTGGAACCGGTCGGCCTCGATGCGCGCGGAACGTGCGAGGGCGCGCGCACGCACCATGCCCATGGACGGGAAAAAACGCATGATCGAGAGGACGGAAACGTCGACGAGCCTCAGGGCGCATCCGTGCGCGCGGCAGTAGTCCCGCGCGGCCAGGTACTCGTACGCCGGCCTGAAGTACTCGATCATGGAGCGAAGCTCCGCGTTCAGGGCGAGCCCCATGCGGCGGATTCTCAGGGAGATGAGCGCGCGGCAGATGACGCCAAGCGTGTACCTGAGCGCGAGCGATGCGGGGCTCACCTCCACCAGCACGATCTCCGGCGCATGGCGCTCGAGCGCCGCGCGCAGGCGCACATAGCCCCCGGGATCGCGATGCGAGGTGCCTATGAATGTCAGGCGCATGGAATGCGGTTCCACGGCGGGGCGGGCTTGCGTTCCATTCA
>CALMJO010000385.1 GCA_937864375.1 uncultured Spirochaetota bacterium | reverse complement strand
TACACCTCTCTATTCGTCGGCAGCGTCAGATGTGTATAAGAGACAGCCGGTAGGCCTGCGCGGCCGCGTTCACCACGCGAAATACCTCGTCACCCTCATTCACGTCCATCCGTCTTAACATGAACCATTCCTCTTTTGTAAAAGTCCATTCCTAACACGAAAACAGGCATTGTTATGCCTATGAGTTCAGCATAACCACGAATGGACACTAATCGACGCGAATATCAAATTCGTGTTCATTGGTGTTCATTCGCGGTTCCAAATAAGAATGATATTCCTTATTTTCATGCTTTCAGTTTTACGTCCCGCCGTCATGCTGAGCTTACAGAAAACACCACGCGCCCGTCAATCCTTGTTATTTGCCCGCCCGGCGAGCGAGAGAAACCTGTTCCACAGTAATCGCACCTCCCCCGCACCGAGCACCGCGCAGATTATAAAGTAGAGTACACCACCCGCGCACACGAGAAGGACGAGGAAGAACACTCGCGTCCCCAGCGGATCATCGTACCAGTCCGCCTGCCGGTACAAAAATCGCACCGGAACCGCCATGCCCAGGGCCGCGGCGAGGAAGCGTGCCGCGGGAACGAGCATCTCCCGCCACGGCATGCCGCCTATCCTGCGGCCCAGGAGCCCCAGAAGTATTCCCGCCTGCAGCGCCGCCGCGAGCGAATTGGCGAGCGCGAGCCCCGCGTGGCGAAGCTGCGTGTTCATGAGAGCGTATCCCAGCGTTATATTGAGCGCGAAGGACGCCGCCGCCGCGAGCACCGGCGTCCGTGCGTCCTTGAGCGAATAGAACACCGGCGTCGTTATCCGCAAAAGCGCCACAGGGACTATGCCAAGGCTCGCGCAGAAGAGCGCCCGCGCGGTCATCTCCGCGTGGAATGCCGTGAACTCCCCGCGCATGAACAGCACCGGAACGACCGCGCCGCCCGCGGCCATGAGCCCCGCGGCCGCAGGCACGGCCAGAAAGAGGGACGCCGCGGCGGCGCGCGCATAGAGTCTCCGCAGCGTTGCGGTATCGTCCAAAGCCGTTATGCGCGACATTTCGGGAAGCACGGCGTTCCCGATCGCCGCTATGAATATGCCCAGCATCATCTCGGTGAGCCTGTCTGAATAATAGAGGTACGAAATGCTCCCGGGCGCAAGGAGCGAGGCGAGGAACGTGCTCATGAGTATGTTAACCTGGTACACGGCGGTTCCGAACGCAGCCGCGGAAACCATCCCGAAGATTTTCCGCATTCCCGGGTGCCCCATGTCGAAAGAGAAGCGCATCCTGAATCCCGCGCGCGCCAGGTAGGGGAGCTGGAGGGCCGCCTGCAGCACGCCGCCCAGGACCACGCCCCATGCCAGGCCCTCGAGCGGCTGGGAGAACAGGCCCGAAAGAAAAAGCGCGCCGGTGATCATGCCCGCGTTCAGCAGAACCGGGGAGAACGCGGGCGCGAAAAAGCAGCGATGCGAATTCAACACGCCCATGGCGAAGGCGACAAGCCCAACGAGCAGAAGGTAGGGAAACATGATACGGGTAAGATCCACGGTGAGCGCGATCACTTGCGCGTCACCGAAGCCCCAGGCGAGCACGCGCACGATCTCCGGCGAGAAGACAATGCCCAGCGCCACCATGGCGCAGAGAAGGACCAGGAGGATGGAAAGCGTCTTCTGCGCGAGCTCGAGCGCAGCATGCTCCCCCCTGGCGACCAGGTACTCGGTATAGACGGGAATGAACGATACGGTGAGCGCTCCCTCGGCGACCAGGCGGCGCAGCAGGTTGGGAATTCTGAACGCGACAAAGAATCCGTCCAGCATGCCCGTCGCGCCAAAGAGTCCCGCCACGATCATATCGCGCACGAAGCCCAGCACCCGGCTTGCAAGGGTGGAGAGCGCGACGATACCGGTGGAACGGAGCAGGGAGGGATTCTCCATGAGCAACGCACTACCGCGACCTCGGCCGGAAGTCAACGCCTTTTAGCCCGAATCGCCTTTCCCGTCCCGTTTCCTTTCATTTAAATATCTTGACAAATCGCCGCCTCCCCGCTTGTATACTGTGCTCATAGAATCTCCCGGGACCGCTATGAAACCCACACTATTTCTCCTCACGCTTGTCGCCACCGGCACCCTTTTCATGGCGGCGGAACCCGTGCTCGCGGGCTATTACGACCAGGGCCTGTACTTTTACCGGGTCAAGAACTTCGAAAAGGCGCGCGAGATGCTCATCAAGGCGGGTGAAACCTCGAATGACGGCCACTGTTATTTTTTCCTGGGCGACATCGAAATGCAGGAAAACAATTTCGACAAGGCGCTGGAATACTTCCGCATGTCCATCAGCCGCCCCATCTCTCCCAAGTATTACCGGCTCTCCGTCGCGAACATCAACATCATACTCGAGCAGCGCGGCGATTACATGGGCGTGGTGCGGTTCAGCAGGGACATGGCCGACAAGACGGGCGACGGGGACGCGAGGGTCCGCGTCGAGGCGCTCATCAACAAGTTCCTGTGGACGGACAACCAGGACGCCAAGGCCGAATACGAAAAGGGAATACGCTCCCGCAACGCCGGCAAGGCGGACGACGCCGAATCCTCGTTCAAGGCCGCCCTCAAGATCGACTCCGCATTCCTCGCGCCAAAGTTCGAGCTGGGCCTCCTGTACCTCAAGGCCGGGAACACCTCGGACGCGCAGCGCTACCTGAGCGACGTCGCCGACAAGATCCCTTTCTACGCCGACGTGCAGGTCCTCCTGGGCGACATCGCCTTCCAGAAGGAATCCTACCGCCAGGCGATTACGCATTTTTCGAAGGCGCTCGAGTTCGGGTTCTTCGATGCCGGGACGCTGTATCTCGTCCACATCAAGAGGGCCTCATCGTACTACAACGTCAAGGACTACAAGAAGGCCAAGGAGAGCGTTGCCGAGGCGATCAGGTACAATCCCAAATCCATGGAGGCGTTTTTTCTGCTCTCGGCCATCGACATCAAGGAAGAGAACTACGCCGACGCGCTCAAGACCCTGGAGAAGGCCGAATCGATAGAGCCCGGCAACACGGAGATACTGTTCCAGATAGGGAGCGTCCACTTCAAGACCTCGTCGAAAAAGTACGTCGCCTATTTCGACAGGCTTTTCGACCTGAGCGCGTCGCAGAAGGAGTTTCCCCAGAAATTCAACAAGGCCTTCGCGCTCGCCGCGAAGGCGCACTACGAGGCCGGGAACTACCGGCGCACCGTCGCCATGGCCGACCGGCTCCCGGACAAGTACCTTGACACCGACCTGAAATTCCTGCTCGCCAGGACCCATGCGCAGCTCGGCAACACGGACAGGGCAATCGGCTATTTTGAAAAGCTCTCCCTCTCGTCGGACGACGACCGCTACCTGCTGTGCGCGCTCTACGCGCGCGCCGGCCAGGCGGACAAGTCCAGGCGGATCCTCGTAAACCTGAACAAGTCCTACATGGACAAGGCGCGCACCGACCCCTCCCTGGACAGGATCGCAAAGGACATAGACGATGAGCGTCGCAGGAAGGAGGAAGAGCGTCTCAAGAGGGAAGAGGACGAGCGCCGCAGGAAAGAGGAGGAGCGCCTCAGGCGCGAAGAGGACGAGCGCCGAAAAAAAGAGGAAGAGCGGCTGAAGCGCGAGGCCGAAGAGCACCGCAAGAAGGAAGAAGGGAGCACGCAAAAACTTGAACCCGGGAAAAAGCCCTGAGCGACGGAACGTCCTTTTTTTCCTGGCCGCGCTCATCGCCGGCTGCATTGCCGTCGCCGGAAGCTATTTCCATTCCACCCACCCCGTGCCGGCGCTCCTCATGATCGCGGCCGGCTCCGCCGCCTGCCACGCAGCCTGCCGCACGGGCGCCTTTTCCCAGGGCGCCGACTTCGTTCTCTCGGGCGAGGTCGCCGTCCAGTCGATCGCGCTGATCATTACCGCGGGGCTCGTATCGGCCCATCCCGCGGTCATATTCGCGGTTCTCATGGTCGTTTCCATAGCAGCGCGCCTGTACCTGTTTCATTTCCTGTCGCTGCGCCCCCGCGAGCTCGTCTTCATCGGCACGATGCTGAACGGGGTGCTTTTCCTGTTCCTGTTCTACCTCGCGGCCGCCGATGCGCCCCGTTCCGGGCACATCGCCCATGACCTGGTACTCGGGTACGGGGCGCTGCACGCGGGATCCTTCGCGGTGTCGTGTCTCCTGCTCGGACTCATGCTCGCGACCGGGGCGTGCGTCTCCCTCGTTCGCGTCGAGCTCTCTCTGTTCCTGCAGGGACCCTCGTACCTGGATCTTGCGGGCATACCGTACGGGAGGGCGCATGCCGCCTTCCTCGCAGCCTCTGGCGCGCTTTCAGCATGCCTGTTCTTTTGTGCGGGATGGCTCGCCGCGCCGCTTTCCGCCCTCCTGCGTGGTCCCATGAAACGGGGCGCCCTGAAAAACGCGGGCATTCTCTTCGCATGCATCGGGGCAGGCCAGCTCCTCCTGCTTGCATCCGATTTCATCGACGCGTACGTCATCGCGCTCGTCGCGGTGTGCGTTTCGCTCGTCCGGTTCTCATTGGAGCATTACCGCGGCAGGGAGGTCCCGGCATGATCGACATCAGGGACCTGAGCTTCGAGCGCGGGGGCAGGCTCATCATAGACTTCATGTCCGTCCGCTTCGAGACCGGGAGCGTCACCTCGATCATCGGCCGCTCCGGTTCGGGGAAGAGCACCCTTCTTTCAATCATCGCGGGCGCGGCGCGCTCCTTCGAGGGCGAGGTGCTCATCGACAGCAGGCCGGTGCGCGCGCGCTCCACGGGAGAACTCCACCGCGCCATCGCGCGATTCGGCGGGGCCGGCCCGGCGAACCTCGATGAAAAGACGGGCGATTTCGTCCTGCTCTCACGCGCCCCCTACCGGAAAATGCTGCACGCGTTCGGCGACATGGACCGGGAGGCCGCGCAAGAAAGCATGGATTCGTTCGATCTGGGCGCCCTGGCCCACATGCCGCTTGGGGCGCTCCCGGGAGGCGCCTTCAGGCGTGCGCTGCTGGCCTTCGCGTTCGCGCGGCGCGCGGACCATCTCCTCCTCGACAATCCCACGGACGGCCTGGACGTGCACGATGCGGCCCTCCTCTCGCGCGCCCTGCAGCGCTACACAATCAGCGGCGAACGCACAGTGCTCCTGGCGACCGGCGACATCTCCTTCGCCGCGCAGACTTCGGACCGCATCCTCGTTATGGACGGGGGGAAAATCGCCCGGGACATGACGCCCGACGGGATAAGCGCGGAGCTGGTAAAAGAATATTTCGACACGGACGTGCTGGTCTCGCGGAACGTCTACAACGGAAGGCCTCAGGTTCATTTCTACACCTGACCCCGGTCAGGTGTAGTAGCGCAGCTTGAGCTGCCCTTCCTCGATGGTTTCGACGAAGCTGAAGTGATCGTAGATGTCAAGGCGGTCGGCCATTTTCATGAGCTCGGGCCGCATTCCCATGATGAGTACGCGCTTGCCTTTTTTCCGCGCGCTGGTGCTCAGATCCACGAGGGTCGTGAGGCCGGTCACTGTCACCAGTCCCACGCGCGAAAGGTTGAGGATGACGTTCCCCTTTGCCAGCAGGTCCTCCATCATGATCTCGAAATCGACCCTGGTGATACTGGAAATCGCCCCGGAAAGGTGGACGATCTTCACGTTCTCCCGGTCCTCGATGGAATAATTGAGCGTGCTCATGGTATCCGCCTTTTCGCGAGCGCGCCGGGCTCCTACGCCCACAGCCCGGTCATCGCCTCCTCGAGAACAGCCTCCTCAACGGGAATGTCGTAAACCGGTTTCCCTATGCCCTCTAGCAGCACGGGCCGTATGGAGCCGCCGGAATTCTTTTTGTCGAACCTCATGTGCCTCACGATCTCCGCTGTGTCGAAGCGCACGCGCGTCCCGGCGAGCGCAAACTTGTCGACCAGATCCATCGCTTCCCGGCACTCCCCGGCCGGGAGCATGCCGAGGTTATGCGAGATCTTCAGCTCGGCCTTCATGCCCAGCGCAACCGCCTGGCCGTGCGAAATACCCCTGTAGGCACTGAGCGATTCCAGCGCATGTCCGACGGTGTGTCCAAAATTTAAAATGGCCCGCATCCCGTGCTCATGCTCGTCGCGGCCCACCACGTCTCCCTTGAAACGCACCGAGCCGTACACCATGGCGTCGAGCACGTCTGGTTTGCGCACCTCGCCCGGCGCCGTGCGCTCCAGCATTTCAAGGAGCGACTTCTCTCCTATGAGCGCGTGCTTCACCGCCTCGGTGAGCCCGTTGCGTATCTCCTCCTCCGGAAGCGTCGCGAGGAGGGAGACGTCGGCGACCACGAGAGAGGGCTGGTGAAACGCTCCCACGATGTTTTTCCCCGCGGAAATGTTCACGGCCACCTTGCCGCCCACGCTCGAATCGACCATCGCCAGGAGCGTGGTGGGGACGTGAATGACCGGAAGCCCGCGCATGAACAGCGCCGCGAGAAACCCGGAGAAATCGCCCACCACTCCGCCGCCCACGCCCACGACCGCCGATTTTCTGCCCAGGCCCGCGCCCAGCATCCACTCGAATGCGTCCCGCGCGAAATCAAGGCTCTTGTATTCCTCGCCGTCCGGCATTACGAATGCCCGGGTGTCGCATTCACCCAGCTGCGGGAGGATACGCGCTCCATGCAGGTCGTGCACCGTTTTGCTGATTATGACCGCGGTCCTTTCGCGGGAAAAGCGCCGGGCCTCGCGACCCAGTTCGGCAAGCGCCCCGGCGCCCACCACGACATCGTACCCGGACGCGCCGAGCACGCGCACGCGCCTTACAGGTCCATCCATCGCGCCCCCAGGTAGATCCGCCCGGTGCCGGTTCCGCCGAGCACATTTGCGAGTTCGGCATTGACCGGCGGGAAGATCCTGAGATCCGCCACCTGCCCTGCGGTGAAAAAGCCAAAGCTGTGGAGCCTGCGGTCGCTTCCCAGCGTGATCTCGCCGCCCTGCTTTTCGCAATGGAAGCACACGTTCACGATATGGCGCCCGTTTTCGGGATTGATCGAATCGGAAATGAAGGCGATATCGCCGGGCCGTACGTCCAGGTGCAGCTCCTCCCTGAATTCGCGCATCAGCGCGCACTCCATGGACTCGGAAAATTCAACGCCGCCGCCGGGCAGGAGCCAGTACACGTTTCCCGCCTTCCGGTGCGCGATCAGGAGGACCCTGTCGTTTTCGGTCATGATTCCCGCCACGCGAATCCTTGGATTCCTGCTCTTCCGGAGGATCACGGCTCGAACGTCCCCTTTTGCATCGCTTCGAGCGCGATGCGCGCGGCGTCCATCTCGGCCTTGCGCTTGCTGCTCCCGGTTCCCACCGAGATCCGTGCGCCGTTGATTACGAGCGCGACGGTAAACTGCTTCAGGTGGTCGGGGCCGGTCTCCCCGATCACCTCGTATACCGGCTTTTCCCGGTACTTTTTCTGCACGTATTCCTGCAGCGTGGTCTTGGGATCGCGATAGTACGAGGCGCTGTCGATGCGCTCTATGTCCCTTTTAAGCAGCGAGAGCACGAATCTCTTGCTCTCCTTCATTCCCGAATCGAGGTAGAGCGCGCCAATCACCGCCTCAAGGGTGTTCGCGAGGATTGAGGGCCGATTGCGGCCGCCGCTGAGCTCCTCGCCCCTTCCCAGGAGTATGAAATCGCCCAGCTGGATCTCCCTGGCGACCTTCGAGAGCGTCGCTTCGGACACCACCGCCGATTTTATCTTCGCGAGATCGCCCTCGAGGTACTTTTCGAACCGCTTGAAGAGGTACTCGTTCACCACCAGCGCGAGCACCGAATCGCCCAGGTACTCGAGGCGCTCGTTGTCCTTCGCATGCGGGCCGGCCTCGTTGATGAACGAGCGGTGCGTGAGGGCCCTGTTCAGGAGCCTCTTGTCGCTGAATTTAGACTTGATTATGTTCTGGAAGTGAGTGAGCTGTCGCGTGCGCTGCTTTTTTTTGTTCTTGGGGTCTTTGTCCTCAGGGGTCATGGGCTGGTGGAATGGGATTCCCTCTGCCGTACTCGTCACTTGAGTTTGGATTGAATGTACTTGAGCGCGTCGCCGACGGTCTGGAGCTTTTCGGCGTCCTCGTCGGGAATTTCGATGCCGAACTCCTCCTCGAGCGCCATCACGAGTTCGACGGTGTCGAGCGAATCGGCCCCAAGATCATCCATGAACGACGCGTCTTCGGTCACCTCGGATTCATCGACGCCGAGCTGATCCACTATGATCTTTTTTATCTTCTCGAAATCAACCGACATGATCCGCCCTCCGCTGTTTCTCTATTATGACCCTGAAGGTGCGCCGTTTCCGGGCCCAACGGACGCCTGCACACCGCAATCGGCGCGCGAAATCTGCACCACTATACCCATGAACCATCCGCTGTCAAGCCTTTCTGCGTCCATCCGGGGCCAGGGGACCGGCCGCACCGCATCCTGACAGGTTGCGGCTCCAGCGCCCCTCGGTGAGGATTACTTTGTTTCTTTAATCTTCGCCTTAGGTTCGACGACCAGCACGTCCTTGTAGTATCCGCACTCGGAGCACACCCGGTGAGGCATCACGTAGGCGCCGCACTTGGGACAGGGACGAAGGTTGGGCGCCCCGATCGCGTCCTGCGAACGGCGCATCCTGCTTTTTGATTTGGATTTTCTTCTCTTAGGAACAGCCACGGCAAAACTCCATATATCAGATAGATTATCGAATGTCGACAGTGCGCGAATCCCACCAGGGGGGCGAAAAGATAGGTGTAGTTACAATTCCGTCCCGTTTATGTCAATAGGATTTTTATATGCAGGTAAAATTTTTAACCCGGGCGGGCTGCGCGACCGCTACGGCCGGGGGTCCTTGCGCTCCGCAAGACCCAGGAGTATGATCCGCTCCTTAGCCTTCTGCGCGAACGGGGAGCGCGGAAATCCGGCGAGGACCTTGTTGTAGCACTCACGCGCCCTGACCCCGTCGCCCTCCTGCTCGTAAATCCGCCCCAGGTCGTACTGTATCTGGTCCGCGATCGCGCTCTTTTCGTAGTCCTTTTCGAGCCTCGAATAGATCTTTCTCGCGTCCTTGATGTCGCCAAGATATTCGCTCGACCGCGCCGCCTGCTGAAGCCCCATTGGGGCAAAGTAGGAACCGGAAGACGAATCGGCGAACTTGAGGAAATACTCCCTGGCTTCCTTGTATTTTTTTTCGGAGTAATAGAGATTGCCGATTATGTAATACCCGAACTCATGCACGTATCCCCAGTGCGAGGACTCCACGACCGCGCCCAGCTCCTTGACGGTCTTTTCCAGGGCCGCATCGCGCTCCTTGTCGTCGGCCGGGTAGCTCGCACGGTACTTGTCGAGCAGCTGCTCGAATTGCACGAGCTCGCCGCCCGCGCGGTAATCGTAGTAGACCACCATGACCACGATGAGCATGATGCCCGCGAGGGTCCCGGCGGCCGAATACGCGACGAGCCTCCTGTTGTGCACCACGTAGTCCTTGACGGCCATGAGGCCCCTTTCGACTACGTTTCTCCGTATTTCGATCTGCCTGGTTTCCATCGTCCCCGCCTATTCGCCCTGCTTCATTTTAATGAGATCGCCGATCGTAACCCGGCTGGGGCTCGCGTTATTGAGCACCTTCGAGAGCTCTTCTTTTTCTTCGGCCATCTCGAGCTGCTTGATGCTGAGCGAAAGCCGCTTGCGGTCTACGTCGACCCCGAGCACGACCGCGTTGACCGGGTCGCCCACCTTGAACTTGTCCTCGATGTTGTCCAGCTTCCTGCGCGACACCTCGGAAACGTGCACCAGGCCCTCGATATCGTCCTCGAGCTTCACGAACACGCCGAACTGCACCACCCCCGAGATGACCCCCGAGACGCGCGTGCGGGGCGGGTACTTTTCGCGGATGGCCTCCCAGGGCGACCGCGTGAGCTGCTTGATGCCGCAGGAGATCTTCATTTCTTCCCTGCGGATTTCCAGGATCTTGAACTCCACCTGGTCGCCGGCCTTGTACGCCGTGACCGGGTCCTTCATGGAGTCGTCCCAGCTGATGTCGGAAAGATGGACCAGGCCGTCGATCTCGTCGTCAACCCCCACGAACATTCCGAACGATACGACCTTCTTCACCGGCCGGGTGAGTACCGTTCCCACCGGGAAGCGCTGCTGTATGGTATCCCACGGGTTGGGCAGGATCTGCTTGAGCCCGAGCGAAAGCTTGCGCTCCCTGGGGTCGATTCCCGTAACCATCACCTCCAGGATCTGTCCCTTGCTGAACGTGTCCTTGGTGGAGATCATTTTCTTGGTCCAGGACACCTCGTGCGCGCTCAGGAATCCCTCGACCCCGTCTTCCACCTCAACGAACACTCCCTGGTTGACGATGGTGACCACGCGACCCGATACCCTGTCGCCGACATGGTACTTTTCGTCTATATGCGACCAAGGATCATCGGCAAGCTGCTTGAGCCCGAGCGATACCTTTCCCTCGGCGCGGTTGATGTCGAGTATGACGAACTCCCGCTCCTCCCCGACCTTGATGATGTTTTTCTTTTTGAAGACCCGTTTCCAGGTGATGTCGTTCTTGTGCAGCAGGCCCTCTACGCCGCCTATGTCCACGAACACGCCAAAATCAACGAACTTGGCGACCTTTCCCGTGATCCGGTCGCCCACCTTGAAATTGGACGCGAGATCGTTCCAGAATTTTTCTTTTTGCTCGTCCAGGTATTCCCTGCGGCTCAGGAGTACGGACTTCTTTTTCTCGTCGACGCTCTTCACCTTGAAGGTGAACGTAAGGCCGGCGCTCGCGTTGTTTTTCACTTTTACATCGCCCGCGTGCGAAAAGGGAAGGAAAGCCTGGATGCCCTCGACGTCCACCATGACGCCCTTGTTGCTCGACGTAATCACGGTGCCGGTCACGTGCTGCGCCCCGCCCTTGACGGCTTCCATGAACGTGTGCCAGCCCTTTTCCCTGAGCGCGGCATCGTGGGAGAAGATGTACATCCCGTCCACCATGCGCCCGTTCAGCAGCATGATGTCAATGACGTCCCCCACGCTGGGCCTGGTCTTGAATTCCTCCAGGCTCACGCGTCCGTCGGACTTTGTTCCCACGTTCACGTAGACGAAGTCGTTGTCGATGGTGACTATCTCGCCCTTGAGAATTTTTCGAGGCTGTATGGATTCCAGCGCGTTTTTCGCGATGTTTTCCATGCTGATGCGTTCATCGGTCCTTTCCCGTGCGTCGCTCATGAGCCCTAACCCTTACGTCCTAATATGTTAAAAACTGAGAATGCAGTCCCAGGGGATGTTCCTCATTTCACCGCGCCGGAGATGTACTGCACCAGGTACTCCACCACTTCTTCCCTGCTCATCGTTGAGGTATCCAGGTAATGGGCATCCGCCGCTCTTACCAGGCGTCCATACGGCCGGGAGGTATCCTCCGAATCCCTCCGGATAATCTGCGTTTTAATGGCATCTGCGTCAACCGTTTTTCCCTGCTCGAGGTACTCCCTGACCCGTCTCAGAGACCGCACCTCGACCGAAGCGTCAAGAAATATTTTAACGGTCGCATCGGGGAAGACCACGGTGCCTATGTCGCGCCCGTCCATGATGATGGGCATGCTACCCGTCCACGAGCGGAGCCTCTCGTTCACGAACTCGCGGACCCTCGGGTCGTCGGAAACCACCCCGATGTTTTTCGCGATGCGTTCGCTGCGGATGAGGTCCGAAACGTCAATCCCGTTCACAAAGGTGCTTGCGGTGCCGTCCTCGTTGAAGCGCTGCGCGATGTTCATGCCCCGCACCTCGGCCGTATAGTCCTTGCCCTTTTCCAGGCTTACCCTGCTTTCAAGGAGAAACCAGGTGACCGAGCGGTAGAGCGCTCCCGAATCGATATAATGG
>CALMJO010000384.1 GCA_937864375.1 uncultured Spirochaetota bacterium | reverse complement strand
CCCTCACGCGCTCCTCAGCACCTCAACAATCCCTCTCTCGTCCTGCGCCGCCAGGTTTATCCCCACGCGCAGCGCCCTGAGCCCCTTGATCCCCTGGAGATCGTCCAGCACGAACTCCTCCACGGCGCCCTCCAGGTATCCGCGCGCGGTAAGGAACTCGATGTACTGGCGGTACTCCGCGGCCTCCGACGCCTGCGAGTACACGATCGCGATCTTCCCGATCTGCGTGAGGCGCTCACCGGTCTCCTTGACGACGGCCTTGTCGATCCTCTTCTTCATGATCTCGTAGCGGATGTTGTAGGCGCCCTCCACGGCGAGCTTTTTTTCGTCGGTCTTGAAGACGAGGGTGAGGGGCACGTCCTGCACCACGACCAGGTGCGTCGTCTCCAGGTGCACCTTGAGACGCGGCTGGATCTCCCTGGTGAGCCGCGCGATCGATGCGAGGTTCATGAGCTGCCAGAGCCGCAGGTTTTTCAAGTACAGGCGGTCGAACTTCCCGTCCTCGTTCAGCGACGCCCCTATGTACATGTTCTGGTCCACGCCGTCGGTCGTGTTCTTGTCGTAGTAATGGGGAAACATCGCCTGTGCCTCGGGCTGGACGCCGTCGAGGTATCCGGAAATCGTCTTGTTGATGAGATCCACGCTCTCGTCAAAGTCCTTGCGCTTCCGGTAGAGGGTTCCCATTTCGTCGTCCATCGCGGCGAAGTACGCGTCGATGGACGCGGCGACCTCGCCGCCGTAGCCGCGCAGGTCCTCGAAGCATGGCTCCACTTCCTTCTTTAAAAAGTGCATGATCTCGATCTCGTCGCCGGTCACGAGCCCGTCGCCCAGGTCCTCCAGGAAGCCGTCGATCCGGAAGGTGAACTCGTCCAGGATGGGAAGCGCCTTGTGCTCCGCGGCACGGGACAGGATCCCGCGCACCATCGCCAGGTGTTCCGTCAGGTCGGACTGGATGGCGGTGTTGCGCTGGGTGGAGGACCCGCGTATGTCGCTGGTGCAGTAGAGCGGGTAGACCCCGTCAAAGACGATGGGCTCCACCTGCGTGCCGGGACCGTGCGCGTGGTGGTCAATGAAGTTCATGGCCGCGCGGCGGAAGCGCCATTCTATGGCGGGGTGGATGGAGGTGAAGTTCGACTGTATGATCGATTGCACCTCGTTGTCGAAGTCCTCCAGCGCGTGCGCGATCACGAGCGCGAAGAGCGGGTAGACGTCGTTCATCTTCATGAGGTTCAGGGGATCGAACTCGTAGGGATTGGAGGAGGTGAGCGTGCACTGACCCAGGAGCGTCTCTCCAATGAAAAGCGACTGGATGAGTACCGACTTGACCCCCTTGTCCAGGAGCGCCCTGTCGGCCTGCCCGCGGGGCGCCTCCCCGCAGTATTCAGGAAAATCGTTGATGATTACCGGTTTCAACTGTTTTGAGGCCCTTTCGAACACAGAGCCTTCGAAGAAGGACAGGTGGTAGTGCGACGAGTCCCTGTAGATGCAGTCCGGGTTCTCGCAGTTGTCGGAGCCGCTCGAGAGGACGAGCGCGCGGTCGTGGTGAATCGCCGCGAGGTCGAGCTTTATTGCCGGCTTCCGGAGCAGGCCGCGGATGAGGTCTTGAAGGTGCGTGTATTTCGCCTGTTCCAGGATGGAATTCTTGTCCAGGAGCGCGCGCTTGATCTCGCTGATGATCTCCTGGGTCGTCACGTCGATCTTGTTCACGATCGCGAAGCCGTGGATCTCGAAATGCGCGGGCGGGACCATCTTCATTAAAAGCCCAAGGTCGTTCAGGTTTTCCGACAGGAGCGTGATGTCGTCCGGTCCCAGCGCGGGCGGCTCGCTGATCTTGAAGAGCCTCACAAAGCGGTCGTCAAAGGTCGTATTGAAATATTGCATGAGCCCGCTGCGGGGATCGCGGAGGCTCACCACCATGGAGGTCTCGTAAAAAATCTCGAAACTGTAAAACTGCTTCAGTATGCGGGAATAGATGTAGAGGAGGATGCGGCAGTAGATCTCCTCAAGCTCCCCTGTCGAGGGATGTTCCATCGTTTCTCCAAAGTGCTTCCGGTAGCTTTCGGTCATGAAAAAGGCGTCAAAGGAGTCGATGGGCTGTGCCGCGGCGATTCCGTTCTCGGACTGCACCGGGGAGAAGACGATGCTCATGAGGTCCCTCACCGCGCCGGGATGCGCAATGACCGCCTCGCGGACGTGTGCGGGATCGAGCAGGGGGTGCCTCCCGTCAATGAGCAGCCTGATCTTCTTTTCAAAAACGGGGTAGAGCGGGCTTGCGGCGTCAAGCGCCTCCCAGTACTCGAGGAGATAACGGAAGGTGAATACGGTCCTGAAGGGGAAGGCCTCGCTCAGCGCGCAGCCGTTCCCGTCGGCTCTGATGGAATCGGGCATTGGATTAAAACCTCACCATTTCAATATATAACAATGCCCCGATTTTTCCAACCAGAAATAATGCGGGCGCGAGGCCGGGGCGCGGGATTGGGGATAAAATTGTAGACAGGATATGCGCCGTGCACATGAGTGTATACGGATGACGTGCGGTGCGCGCTTCGCGGTTGGCTTGACTGTGAGTGTGCCGTATGAAGGGGGTGAAGCTGATCGGTCCCCCTCGTGAATACCTTCCGGCGGCGGCGAGCGCTTCACGCGCCGGGGAGCGCGGCATCCAATCCTCGGGCATATTCAGGACATCGCGATGACATCGCCAAAACCATATGTCGACTACAAGTTCCTGGGCGTGAAGCCCTTCACGAAATCGCTGGACGAGGCAGGGGTCACCTACACGATCTTCAGCGACCCGGCCGCCAATTTCCTCTTCACCGCACGGGCGGACCTCTTCAACCGCGACGAGGACGTGATAGAGGTTGGGAAGTGCACCAACAGCGACATCAATGTCTACTTCGCCCAGTTCGGGATAAAGATCACGCCCTCGTTCAAGTCCTTCATCGTTTTCATCTTCGACCATCACCCCTCTATTGACGAGATGAGCGTGACCGCCGCGGGCATCGAGGAAATCATCATGCGCCACCTCGACGGGGTGGACGTCAACGATATTATCAAGCGCCGGGACGACCCGGAGGCATCATCATCGTAGGGGCGCATCGCGATGCGCCTTTCCATTGGACACGCCGTTCCCGCGCACCCATGCATCCACCGGCCGCGTTCCGACCATGGTTGGGGGGCCGATCAACGGGCCTGCCGCCCATCGGACCCCCTTCGTAATTGCATGCGCACCGCCAGGTGCTGAATCCCGGTTCATCAGAAAAAATTCAAGCTCATGAATTTCATTTGAAATTATTGCGCGTGCAGTGTTTAGCGGTACACTCGTCGATTAATGCTTGATTTTAGCCCGTCGCCGCGCTTTCTGGTGACATAACCGTTCAGGAGAACACTTGATGGAAAAACATATACGCACCCCCGAGGAACGCGCGAGCGACCGCGCCTCCATCGAGATACTGGGCAAGGCCGAGCGCGACTGCGTCGAGACGAGCTTCGTGCGCATGGATGCGCAGTCCGTGCAGTGCAGGTTCGGGACCAGCGGCGTGTGCTGCCGCGTATGCCACATGGGCCCCTGCCGCGTCACGCCCAAGTCCCCACGCGGCGTGTGCGGCGCAAGCGCGGACACGATCGTCGCGCGCAACTTTTTGCGTGAGGTCGCATCCGGCACGGCGGCGCACTCCGACCACGGGCGGCACCTGGTGCTGCTGCTTCGCGACGTCGCGGAGGGGAAGGGGGGCTCCTACCAGATCAAGGACGAGCAGGCGCTCCGTGACGCGGCGCGCGCGTACGGGATCGGGGAGGCGGGGCTTCCCGTCAACGAGGTCGCGCTGGAGCTCTCCCGGGTGTTCCTCGCCGAGTTCACGGCGCAGGAGGAAAAGCTGAAAACCCTGAGGCTCGCCCCGGTCAAGCGCCAGGGCGTGTGGGAGCGCACGGGCGTGGAGCCCGCGGGAATCGACCGCATGGTCGTGGAGAGCCTGCACCGCACTCACATGGGCGTGGACCACGAT
>CALMJO010000383.1 GCA_937864375.1 uncultured Spirochaetota bacterium | reverse complement strand
GGCAGCGTCAGATGTGTATAAGAGACAGCCTGTACGTGCTCGTGCCGGGAATCTTCATCTGGCCGTTCAGCGCGAACGCGGACCCCGCGGAGATGGGCGAAATCTACCCGGTGGTGGCGGTGCTCCTGCGCTTCGTCGCGGTGTACAGCCTCTTCGACACGCTCAACATCGTCTTCGCGAGCGCGCTCAAGGGCGCGGGCGACACGCGGTACGTCATGTACATGCTCGCCTGCGTCTCCGCCTGCGTGCTGGTGGTGCCGTCCTATCTCGCCATACTCGTGTTCCATACGTCGCTCTATTTTGCGTGGTTCATCGCGTCCGCGTACGTGGTGCTGCTGGGCATCGCCTTCCTGGCGAGGTTTCGGGGGGGCCGCTGGCGCTCCATGAGGGTCATAGGCGAGCACGTGCCGGGGCTTTCCTCCTGCCACGCCGACGTGCCAGCCGCGGAGTATGAACCATAAAAAAGCAGAGAGGGGGCCGAGCGGCTTTCCGGCGTTTATACGCGCCCTCAAGCGATTCGGCGCCCGCGCCAGGCGCCTTTAAACAATTGACATTCAAATCGCTCACCGATAAAAAATGGCCAATTACATGAACCAGGAGACCGGTCATGGCGTACGGCGTGAACATAGATTTAAGGAAGGCCAACAAGCGCAAGCTCGTCATCGACCTCTTCAGGCGCAACGACTATCTTTCAAAAATCCAGGCGAAAAAGCTTTCCGGCTATTCCATGGACACGGTCCTCGCGATCTTCGACGGGCTCATCCGCGAGGACCTCATCGTCCCCACCTCCGGTGAGCAGAAGCCCAAGGGCCGCAAGGCGGTCTTCTACCGGCTGAACGGCGAAAAGCTCCATTACATGGGCATCACCTTCAACCAGTCGCGAATCGTCTCCACGCTGGTGGATTTCTCCAACCGCGTGCACGACACCGCGTCCACGGATCTCGCGCTGGGAATGGGACGGGACGAGTTTCTCTCCGCGTTCCGGACGCACTTGAAGAAGTTCGCCGCCAAGCACGAGTCCCTCGCGGGGAGCATCGCGCACGTGGGCTGCTCTGTTCCCGGCGACGTAGACGCGGAAACGGGCGTCCTCCGGAGCTACCTGCTCATGCCCGCGCTCAAGGACCTGAATTTTCGCGACATAGTGCTCGAATGCTTTCCCGGCAGGGAGGTGGGGATCGAGCACAACATCAGGAGCATGATTTCCTGGTTCCTCTGCAGCTCGGATCTCGCCCGGAAATACCGGAAGATCCTTTTCGTGTCGGCGCGCTCGGGCGCCGCGTGCGGGATCATACACCGCGGCGAGATCGTCACCGATCGCGGCGAGATGGGGCACGTGCGCGTATCCGACGAGGCCCGCCGGTGCGCCTGCGGGAGGAGCGGGTGCCTGGACCTCTATTTCTCGCACCGCAGTCTGTCGGACGCGATCGGGGAGATGGGCGGCCAGGAAAAGAAGGCCGGGCTCGATCTCCCGGAGATCGCCTCGCTTTATGCGAGCGACACGGCCGGGGTGCGCGCGCTCATGGACGGGAGGCTGGGGTATTTCGCGCAGGCGCTCCTGGACGCCCTCAACCTGGCTGAGCCGGACCTGGTGGTGCTTTCGGGCGAGCTCCTGGAGTCCTACGGTGACCCGGTCGAACGGATTCGCGCCGCGATGGACCGCGATCTAGCGGACCGGGGAACCGTGGAAAATCTCGCGAACGCGCGGATGGTGTTTCTAAGGATGGGTACCGAAATCGCCGCGATCGGCGTGTGCTATCACCTCATCAACAGGGACTGGGGATATGTCGAGGGCGGCGACCCGGTCTGAAGGCGCGCCTAGCCGGCCTTGCGCCTGAGCGTCCGCGTCGCGCGGTGCATGTGGTGGTGGAAGTGGTCCCCGTACACGGCCTGGAGCCTTTTCCAGTCGTCGCGCATGAGCCGTCCCCGGCACCCGGCGGACCCGCACATGCACTGGAACTCCCAGTCGCGCCCCGTGCAGTCGGTGGCGTAATCGTAGGTGATCTCCTCGCCCGGCCTTATGTCGCGGCGCGCGACGAGCATATCCCTCTGGTACCAGACGTTGGGATCGCATGAATGGTTCATGAAGTTCGAGTCGTCGGTGAGGACGTCCTCCATGCGCATGTAGCCGGAGAAGAGGTTCGTGTCGACCTGGTAGCAGTAATTCTGGAAGACGCGCTTCTGGTCTTCCGGCAGATCCTGGATACGCTCCCACGAGAGGCATACCTGGCGGTTGCTGTCGGCCTGGTGCGGCATCCAGACGAATTCGCCGGCACGGATGCATTCCGTAGCGTACAGCCCGAATTCGCTCCCTTTCTTCCTGCGGCTGATCTTTGCGCTCAGCATTGCGTGGTACTCCAGGGTGGTGGTCTGCGCCGTGCCGGTCAAGGGCGCGGCGAAACAAGGGACATAATATTCCTGTTCGACTTTTACGATGCTCGCCCGCAAACTGGAAAAAATGCAAGACATTTTTGAAAAAATCGGACAGTTTCGAGACCGGATCCTGACGGAAAGAATAATTATCTTTCCATATTTCTTTCCAGGGTGGTACGTTTGTTGAACGACAGGACCTTCCGGAAAAAAGATGAAAAATGACGCCAACCGCGATTCCCCGCTCTCCCTCATCCCCTTCGACGCCGCCCTCCTCAGGCGCCATCTTGAGGAGCGGGACGCGGCCCTGCCGGAATCGACCCTCCTGAAAGAGCTCACCGGCGACGCGCTCCCCGGCATGTCCAACGAGCTTTTCATCCTGCACTTCTCGCTCTACCACGCGCTCTATCGTCTGAAAGAGACCGCCGGGCGCGAGGGCTTCTACCTTCACATGGACCCCATGCGCATCCGCCTCGCGCGCGTACCCGGCGACGGCGCCTGCAGGCATTACGAGCCGGAACCGGGCCGCTACTGCGGCGCGCCCGCGGGCGGTTCCGGCTATTGTTCCGTCCACGATGTTCTCCATCCGGGGCCGCCTACGGACGTGTCCTGGGATTGCGTGCGCGAGTTCTACCTGAATGCCGGCAACATCCGGTTTGGACGCAGCGATCTGCTGAAGAAGCTCATGAACGGGATCTTCGTGTACGCCTTCCGGAAGGGAGAGATCGAGTCGGCTCTCGCGCTCTTTGGCCTTTCGCGTCCGCGCAGGCGCACGGTGCGCGCGCGCTACCGCGAGCTCGCACGGAAATACCATCCCGATTCAGAGCACGGCGACGAATCGATGATGAAGCGCATCAACAGCGCCTACGGCGTGCTCCTCGAGGTGTTCATGCTGTGACGAACAAGACGGGCGAACTGTGAATGAACGCATAAAATGAGTGCGCCTTTCAAGGGGGATAGGGGGATTGAAGAGATGGGGGGAGATAAAGGATTAGAATTTTGGTGGAGCATCTTGAAAGACAGAGAGCAGTTCGGCCCTCCATGAAAACAATTCCCCGCCTCTATCTCTTCAATCGCCTTTAATCCTTTATCTCATCATCCCCCTTGATGGGCGCCTGCGGATAAAGGCCCTGTATGGAATTGCAGCTCAGTCCCCGTTTCCCTTCTCCTCGTCCGGGGCCTTGTTGTCCACGAGTGCGATGATCTCCTCGAGGACGCGGGGGAAGATCGACTCGATCGCTCCCGTTTCCTCGCTCGTGAAGTCGGAGAGCACGTAATCGGCGACCTGCATCTCGGGGTTTTCCGGGCGCCCCACGCCAAAGCGCAGCCTGTGGAAGTCGCCGGTGCCCGCGTGCTGCATGATGGAGCGGATGCCGTTGTGTCCCTTGTGCCCGCCGCCGAACTTGGTTTTGAACGCGCCGAACGGGAGCTCGATCTCGTCGTGAATGACGATGAGGTTTTCCGCGTGCTCCTCGTGGTACGAAAGAGCCGCCTGGACCGCCTGGCCGCTCAGGTTCATGAAGGTCTGCGGGAACACCAGGAGGCACCGCTCGTCGGCAATACGCCCCGAGCCGGTGAGCGCGCCGAACTCCTTTTTTCCCGCGGTGATGCCGTACCGGCGCGCGAGCAGATCCCCCAGGATGAAGCCGATGTTGTGGCGGTTGCTGCGGTATTTTTTTCCGGGATTGCCCAGGCAGGCGATGATCTTCATGACGCCGTGGCGGCCGCTGCTCGCGGTCTAGGATTGGGAGATGCGGGATTCAAGGTGGTCGACCGCTTCCTTGAACGTCTCGAAGAGGGAGAGGTAGTTCGACACCTCGGTGATGGTGAAGATCTTCATGATATCTTCATGCACGCCGTAAATGAGGAAACAGCGGTGCGCCTGGGCGGCCGACTGGTTGAAGCGAAGGAGCATGCCCAGCGTGGCGCTGCAGATGAAGGTCACCTCGGTAAAATCCAGGATCACGTGGTCCCGGTCGCTCATGACACCGCTCAGCTCCTCGCTCAACTGCTGGATGTTCTCGTTGGTGAGGGAGCCCTCGACGCGGAGGAGCGCATATTTTTCGGTAATGGTCCTGGATGTCTTCATGGCCCGGTGTCGGTTCAGTTATGTCCCGCCATGCGCGAGCGCACACGCGCTCCGCGTGAACAGGATATACCAATAATCCTGCACAATCCGTTCATTCTTATGCCATACAAACGCAACCCGTCAAGGTTTTTTTATTCCTCCCGACTGCAATCCCGACGTGTACGCGGAAGGCTGAATGGCGTTCGGGATAAATATGTTGACAATTACAGGCCTGCTCTTAACTTTGCTGTGTGAACCGGACTTGAGGTAAACGATGAAATCTGCCAGAATCGTTTCTCCCGGGAAGATAAAAATCGTCGAGGAGAATACACCGGAAGCAGGAGAGAGGGTGCTGGTGCGCCTGAAAAAGGCGGCAATATGCGGTTCCGACCTTCCTTATTTCAGCAAGAGCTATAATCCCGCCAGTTATCCGTTTCCGCCGGGCTATCCAGGGCACGAGTGCCTGGGAGTGGTGGAGAGCCCCGGGCGCAGCAGCTATCGCGCAGGCGACCTGGTGATGTATTACCCGCCGGGCCTGGACGCCTTCAAGGAATATCATGTCGCCGACCAGGCTCGTTTGCAGAAACTGCCGGCCGGCGGCGATCTGAACATACTGTTAATCACGCAGCTCCTGGGCGCCGTTGCGCACGCGGCATTCAGGCTCGACAAGCCTTACAATAAATCGGTGGTGGTCATGGGCGCGGGGCCGGTGGGCCTGCTCTTCGTTTCGCTCATGAAGAATTTCGGGGCGAAGCTCGTCGTGGCGGTCGACCCGCTGCGCTACAGGCTTGAAGCCGCGAAGAAAATGGGAGCGGACGCCGTGATCGATCCCTCCGCCTCCAGCGTCGCCGAGGGAGTGGCGGAGCTCACCGGGGGCGCGCTCGCGGATATCGTGATCGACGCCTACGGCCAGGAGACGGCGGTCATCAATGCCTGCTTCGACCTGGCGTGCCACAACGGGCAGGTGGCGTTTTTTGGCATCTGCCTTGAAGAGTCCCCCGGGCTCAACTTCAACGTGTTCTTCCGCAAGGAGCTGCGCATGGTGGCGTCGGTGGGACCCGATCTCGCGATAGATTATCCCTACGCGCTCGACATGATACTGAAGGGAGCCGTGGACGTTACGCCCCTCATCACCCACGTGCTGCCGTTCGAAAAGATACAGGAGGGGTTCAATGTCTGCGCGGGGCGGGCGGACAAGGTCATTAAGCTCATACTAGATTTTTAACCAGGAATATAGATATGCAACGTTCACGTTTTTCCGGGTACACCGCGTGCGCCGCGGCGCTTGCGCTGGGGGCCCTCTTTTTATTTTACGCGTTTTTAAACGTGTCGCAGAGCGACATCGTTTCTCTGGACAGTCTGGGCAGCACCGCGTTTTACGCGATAACAATCCCTATCGCACTGGTAGCGCTTCTCGTATGCGGGACCGGCTTGTGGGTAGGGTGGACGATATTAACGATCAAGGTGGCACCTCCTATGCCTGAAATTGTGGAAAAAAAGGATTTCGCCAGGTTCAAGGCCCTGGTTCTCTGTCTGCTGGTCCTGGCCGTTGCGGCCGCGTTCGTGTACGGGCTTTCCGTGCGCAGCTACTGGGCGCTCGCCATTCCCGCGGCGGCGGTCACGCTCGTCGTGCTGGGCATGGTGTTCTGGGTGGGAGTCGCGATCATCACCGCCCGCGCGACGCTTCCGGAAAGTAAAAAGAAGTAATCCATGAGATGAGAATTCTGTTTCTCTGCTACAGGGGGAATCCCTTCTGCGGCGGCCAGGGGATTTACCTCTACCACCTCACGAAGGAGCTCGCGAAGCTGGGCGCGCAGATCGACGTGATCGTCGGCCCGCCGTACCCGGATCCCCTGGATGAATGGGCGAGGGTCTTCAGGCTCGACAACCTGAACCTGTGGGCGGAGCGGACCAGGAGGCTCCCCTACGAAAAGCTGGCGCGCGTATTGTCCCCCTGGCATTTCACCGACTATTTTCTCACGCGCTTCCACATCTTTCCGGAGATGGAGACCTTCAGCATGCGGGCGTTCTTTTTCATGAAAGAACTGCTGCGCAAGCGGCGCTATGATATCATTCACGACGTGCAGTGCCTGGGATGGGGGCTGCTCCCCATGAAGGAATACGGCATGCCCATCGTGACGACGGTGCATCATCCCCTGACCCATGACCGGAGGGCCGATTTCATGGTCGACCGGAACATGTGGGAGATGTTCTGCACCATAATGTTCTACCCGCTAACCATGCAGCGCGCGGTGATCAACCGGCTCGACCGCGTGATCACCTCGTCGCGCAGCGGCGTGAGCGACCTGGGCGCGGAGTACGGCGTACGGCCCGAAAAGGTGTCGGTGGTATACAACGGCATGGACGTGGAGGGCTTCCGGAACACGGGAGAGCCGCGCGAGAAGCGGTCGCTCCTCTTCGTCGGCAACACCGAGGACCACAAGAAGGGAATGCGCTATCTCTTCGAGGCGCTGGCGCTCCTCCCGCGTGACGTGACGCTCACGATCGTGGACGAGGGCCCGCCCGGGCGCCTGAGCGCGTGGAACATCATCACGGAGCTGGGGCTCCGGGAGCGGGTCCGCTTCACCGGTAAGGTGAGCCTCCAGGAGCTCGCGAGCCTCTACTCGAGGGCGACCGTCCTCGTGATGGCGTCCCTGCACGAGGGGTTCGGGCTTCCCGCCGCGGAGGCGATGGCATGCGGGACGCCCGTGGTCGCGACGACGGCCGGAGCGCTCCCGGAGGTGGTGGGCGACGAGGGCGCGGGGATCCTGGTGCCGCCGCGCGACGGGAAGGCGCTCGCGGACGCGGTCATGAAGATTCTGGCGGACGCGGGGCTCCGGGGGTCGATGGGAGAAAAGGGACGCCGGCGCGCCGAGGAAAATTTCGCGTGGCCCGTCGCGGCGCGCAACACCATGGCAGTCTACCGCGACGTGATCGAGTCGTACAGGAGGGCCGTATGAAAATTTGTCTGCTGAGCTACCGCGGGAACCCCTACTGCGGGGGGCAGGGTATCTACCTCATGTATGTCGCGCGCGAGCTCGTCAAGATGGGGCACGAGGTGCACGCGATCGTGGGCCCGCCGTACCCCTTCGAGATGCCGGGAGTGACCCTCCATCGACTGAGCAATCATAATTATTTCAACGTGAAGAAGGATTACATAAAGCCGCACAAGCCTTTCGCGACCTTTCAGCCGCTCAACTTCTACGAGTTCTGCGCCTCCAAGTTCGGGATCTTCCCCGAGATCGAGACCTTTTCCATTCGCGCGTTCCTGAAGCTGCGCGAGCTCCTGAAAACGCACCGCTTCGACGTCATCCATGACAACCAGTGCCTGGGCTACGGGTTCCTCCTTATAAACCAGCTGGGCGTGCCGTTCGTGTCGACGCTCCACCACCCGCTCTCGATCGACCGGAGCACCTGGTTTGAGTACCCGTCCAGCTTTTCGCTCAAGATGAAGCGCATCCTGTATTACCCGCTCATCATGCAGACGGTCGTGTCAAACCGCATGCACCGCATCATCACCGTGTCGCACGACTCGGCGCGCGAGATCAACAAGGCCTTTGGCGTGCCGCTGGAAAACCAGACCGTGGTGTACAACGGCATGGACTCGAGCATCTTCTACCCGCTCAAGGGCGTGAAGAAAAAGAAGAACAGCCTCATCTTCGTGGGGAACGTCGAGGACCGGAAGAAGGGCGTGATCTATCTCCTCAAGGCCATGACGCTCACGAAGCGCAAGGTCCACCTGACGATCGTTGACGGGGGCGCGCCCAACCGCAACTACGTGCCGCGCTGGATCGAGCGATTCGGCATTGCCGACAGGGTTACCTTCACCGGGAAGATACCGCTCTCCCGCCTCGTGGAGCTGTACGCGCAGACTGAGCTCGCCGTGTGTCCCTCGCTGTACGAGGGATTCGGCTTTCCGGCGGCGGAGGCGATG
>CALMJO010000382.1 GCA_937864375.1 uncultured Spirochaetota bacterium | reverse complement strand
GTAAATAATAAGCCTCACTTCGACAAGCTCAGTGCATGCTTTCCCCGGGGGCCTTCTGCCCCGTGAGCGTTGATTTTTCCGTAGCGGACGCTGCCGATAATCGTGGCTATGTGGGCAACTTTTCCCGCCGGGTGATGCAATTTCCTTGATGATAAAAAAAACACTCCATAGTATCATGCCGGCAGGGAGAACCTAATATGTCGCAGAAATTCCGGCTTAAACTCGCTGCAGCATCTCATGTAATGAATAAGTACAGCATACATGATGCGATCGCGGTTCTTGGCAGAACCGGTTATGATGCGATTGAAATATGGTCCTCGGATCTGGAGAAACAGCTCGCCGCGGATGAGACTTCACTTGAAACAATAAAGAACGCGCTCATTGAAAACAAAATGACCGGAACGCTCCATGGCCCCATCGCCGACCATGAATCGCCTGGCAGGACCAGGTTGAATATATGTTCAAAGATCAAAAAACTGAGAAACAAATCCATCCGAAAGAACCTGCTGGCCCTGAATTTTGCCCGCAAGCTGGGATTGAAGGTGGTTACGGTACATCCCGGCCATACTGATGATGCCGACGAAGAAGCCGGCCGGGAGTACTGGGAGCTTCAGATTGATGCGCTAGGAATACTCGCGCAAAGAGCGGAAAAACTCAACATGTGTCTGGGAATAGAAATAATGGAAAACCGCGGGAAGGAATTCATCACAGATCCGTCATCCATGCGTAAAGTACTGAAAGAGATAAGCTCAAAACATGCGGGAGTTACGGTGGACATTACCCACGCGTTCACCCACGGATTGGATAAGCCGGTGGAATTCATTGAGTCGTTAAAAGGGCATATTGTTCACGCGCATTTCAGCGGATACAGCGAGATTAAAACTCATGTGCCGCTGCACATGAGCGATATTCGCTCGGAACATCTCGATAATGCATTAAGGACACTGGTACGGCACCATGCGGGATGGCTCACGATTGAAGGACATCTGGTCGGGATTATGGATGACACAAGGGAAAATGAAACAATGATTGTCGCCATGAATATGGAATACATTCTTGAAAAGCTCCCGTCGCTGCAGTGAATACCAACTCTCCGGTGCGGGGGATTTCCGCTGGGGAAAAGCGGCTGCTTTGAGGGGCTCGCCGCCGGACCGAGGGGGGTATGTCGGGAACATTTTCCCGGAAAGATGACCCGGATTTACATGAATAAGTTGTTATCTGGAGAAAGCCTGAAAAAGACAATGGATAAATCCTGCCGTATATGCGGGCTCTTTCAGAAGGAAGGCTGGACGGTGGAGAATCGTGCAGACGGACCGGTCATGGAAAAATTTCCGGAGGAATTCCATAGCCTGCTCACCTATGAAGTAAAAAATGAAGGGACCCACGAGGGATATTACAGGGAGTCGACGCTCCAGTGTCCCAGGTGCGGCCGCATTTATAATTATGAATGCCGCCTTCCCGGGGGAAGCTACGATGCGATGGTGACATGGGTGGTCGAGAGACTGACCCCTGTGATGAAAAAAGGGAAGCATATGCAGAAAAATATCCCGCCAAAGCCGGAAAAGGTGGAATCAGTCCCTGAATTCGTCTGCCCTGCCTGCGGCTCGGAAAAGATTGAATGCGTCAACGCCGGGAACATCGGCGGCGAGGTTTTCATCGAGCTGAAATGCCTGCAATGCGGGAACGACGGCCTGCTGGATGAATACCAGCTGATGAACTGGCGGCCCGGGGGAAATAGAGAAAAATAGCGTATTCTTTTCAGGAGTATTTCAAAACTCCAGCCGGGGGAGATTGACTTCTATGAGGAACTTGCTTTTGGGAGGAGGGATTATGTTGGTGAACTTTTCCCGGAAAGAGGACGCGGATTCCAGTGTGTTATAGCACATCACGATTTAATTAATACGTAACCGCACGCTTCGAACCAGGAGCGTATATCGGACAAGGTTACTGTTGCAAGTGCGGTAGAAATCGCTTCATTAAGAGCTGATGAAGTGCGTGCCTTGGTTTTCCTTAACAGGTATCGTGAACGGGTAATTCCACTGAAAGCGGAACCCACGGCGCTATTGAACGGGGGAGAAGACACTTGATGGCCGCCCTTTCGGCGGCAAACCTTGTTCGCCCTAATGATCGAGGCGAGTCCGGCGGTAGCCGGCGAGAGCGAGTTTGGGCGACAGCCTCCACGGCGCCTGAGTGGCGCGGAGAGTAGGAGCCACGAGGGAGAGAGGCCGCGAAGGCCTTTCTCCCTCGTGAGCTCGCACCTGCCAAGGGGCTCAAAATAAATGCCGTTAGGCATAACATACTACGAGTGAGCAAATTTTAAGCCTCACTTCGACAGGCTAAGTGCAGACATCACGGGGCCTTCTGGCCCGGGAGCCTTGACTTTTCCGTAGTGGACGCTGCCGATACCAACCGATAAGTATATGTTCAATTCCCGGGAAAAGAATGCAAATTCCAATGTCTTGAAATGCAGGCAACAGCATTATTCTTGACTCTACATCATATATGATGTATATTGCCGTTATGAAAGGCGCCTGGACAATTATCTATTATGAAACCGCGGATGGCAAGTGCCCGATTGAGGAGTTTATCAATTCCAAGAGCGAGAGGAACAGGGCCAAGATATTCAACTGGCTTGAACAGCTTGAAATACACGGCCCGACTCTGCCCCGGCCATATGCCGACCTGCTCGAGGACGGAATTCACGAACTGCGGATAAAGCTGTCCGGGGACCATGTGCGGTTTCTATATTTTTTCTGTTACAGGGAGCTTGTCGTCATCACGCACGCGTTCACAAAAGCGACTGGAATGGTGCCGAAGGCCGAGATCTCTGAGGCGAAGAAATGCCGCAAGGATTTCCTGGCGCGCAACAGCGAGCGAAAAGCAAGGGGGCACTAGATGAGATCATTCAGAAAACATCTCGATGAACAGATGAAAGACCCGAAGTTCAGGAAGGCCTATAACGAGGAAAAGAAGTACATTGAACTCGCGGTGAAAATAGCGAATGAAAGGAACCGCCTGGGCATCTCACAGGCAGACCTTGCGAAAAAGGCGAGCATCACCCAGCAGCAGCTTTCCAGGGTCGAAAACGGCGCGAACTGCAACGTTCAAACCCTGGTGAAAGTGTGTTCAGCCCTCGGTCTGAGGCTTAAAGTTGATAGGGAAGGCAAAAAGTCAACGCATGCCCGCTGATCGCATAGCGGGCATTTGTTATCGTTGTCCGAGGGTGCCCATCCATGCCGGGCGCGATTCATCACCGGCCAGCGATTCGGCCCCCCGACTTTTCCTGAACCGTATTCATCGCCCTTTCCCGCGTTGAGGATGGCGGACGGCGACCGCTGACTGTCCGGTCGGTTCCATTAATATCTCATCCTTCCGGTAGAAATTCATTGACAAAAAGATGCCTCTTCTTTTGGATTGAAATTGCAGACATTTATTTCTAAAATGTTAAGCTAAATTTACCGGAGGTCATATATGGCTCTGAACAAGCTGGTTGACACAAGAGACTGCCGTTTTGTTCTTTTCGAAATGCTCGAAGTTGATAAGCTGAACAAGTTTCCCAAATATGCCGACATGGACCGCGATACCCTCGAGGCGACGCTGGATCTGGCCGAGCAGATCGCGATGGAGCAGGTTTACCCCAGCAACCCCGTTGCCGACAAGGAAGGCGTCAAGTACAATCCCGACACCAAGGAAGTGAAGATCCCCGAATCGTACAAGGCCGCGATGAAGGCCTACCACGAGGCCGGCTTTATTTCCCTGGCCGTTGAGCCCGAGTTCGGCGGCATGGGACTCCCGGAAGTTCTCTTTCAGTCCTGCACCGAGTATTTCAGCGCCGCGTGCGTCGCCTTCACGATGTATCCCATGCTCACCATCGGCGCCGCGAACATGATCAAGACCTTTGGAACCCCCGAACAGAAGGAAACCTACCTTCCCAAGATGTACACCGGCCAGTGGGGCGGGACCATGTGTCTCACCGAGCCCGATGCCGGTTCCGACGTGGGCGCCCTGAAGTCCAAGGCCGTCAAGCAGGCAGACGGGACGTACAAGATATCCGGCACGAAGATATTCATCTCCTCCGGCGACAACGACATCTACGATAACGTGATCCACCCGGTTCTCGCGAGGATCGAGGGCGATCCCGGCGGAACGAAGGGCATTTCCATCTTCATCGTTCCCAAGTTCCTCGTCAACAAGGACGGCTCGCTCGGCAAGAAGAACGACGTCGTGTGCGCCGGCATCGAGCACAAGATGGGGATCAAGGGCTCCGCGACCTGCACCCTGTCCTTCGGCGACAACGGCGAGTGCGTGGGCTACCTCCTGGGCGAAGAGCGCAAGGGCATGAAGATCATGTTCCAGATGATGAACGAAGCCCGTATCTTCGTGGGCAACCAGGGC
>CALMJO010000381.1 GCA_937864375.1 uncultured Spirochaetota bacterium | reverse complement strand
CGCTTCGCCTTCTCGCTGGACGTCCGGGGAAGCGTCGCAGCCGACCTGGGCGCGTCAACCGGCGGGTTTACCGATTGCCTGCTCGCGCGGGGCGCCGCGAGGGTATACGCGATCGATGTCGGGTACGGGCAGCTCGATTACCGGCTCCGGCAGGATGCCCGTGTAACGGTCCGCGAGCGCACCAACGTACGCGGCCTTGCGCGCGCGGATTTTGACCCGGCGCCGGATTTCATCGTGGCTGACCTTTCCTTCATCTCGATTGTCAAGGTCGCGCGCGTGATCGCGGACGTGTTTGCGCCCGCACGCGGCGTGGCGCTCATCAAGCCCCAGTTCGAGGCGGCCAGGCACGAGCACAAGAAGGGCGTGGTGAGAAAGGCCGCGACGCATGAGGCCATCCTCAAACGCGTGATCATGGGCCTGGTTAACGAAGGGTGGACGGTGCGCGGCCTGTGCTATTCGCCCATCAAGGGCCCTGCCGGCAACATCGAGTTTCTCCTCCATTTTGGAGTGGGCGGGCACGAAGGAGAACCTGTTCCGCCGTGCGGCGTCGAGGACCTGGTGGCCGTGGTCGTGCGGGAGGCCCACGAAAACCTTGATAATAATGTTTGATTTTTTTAAATAAATAGCTATACTCGTTGTGGCTACTATACCGGCGCCCCGCTGCCGGAAGCACGCACCGAATATGAACAAGCACCGGATCATGATCGTCGAGGACGAAGCCATCGTATCGATGGAGCTCCGCTACATGGTCGAAAGCATGGGCTATGAGGTTGCGGGCACGGCATCCAGCGGCGATGACGCGGTGGCGCGCGCAAACGAGCTTGTTCCCGACCTCATCCTGATGGACATTCTCCTGCAGGGAGACCGCGACGGCATCGACGCGGCCGAGGAGATACGCCGCGATAAGAGCATACCCATAATCTACGTCACCGCGTTCGCGGACGACGCCACGCTGCAGCGCGCGAAGATCACGAGCCCGTACGGCTACGTGATCAAGCCCATACAGTACAAGGAGCTCAACACCGCCATCGAGATCGCGCTGTACAAGCATCGCGCCGACATGCAGATGCAGGGACACATCGAAAAGCTGCACAAGACTATAGAGGGCATCATCAACGCGATGGCCAAGACCGTCGAGATTCGCGATCCCTATACCGCGGGCCACCAGCGCAGGGTCGCGCGCCTGGCGAAGATGATTTCGGAGCACCTGGGCCTCACCCAGGCCGAGGTCGACGGCGTGTACATGGCGAGCATGATCCACGACATTGGAAAACTCTCCATTCCCTCCGAGATCCTGAGCAAGCCGGGGAAGCTTTCGGAGACAGAATTCAACATCCTCAAGATCCACCCGGAATCGGGATTCGAGATCCTCAAGAACATCGAATTTCCCTGGCCCATCGCGGAAATGGTCCTCCAGCACCACGAAAAGCTCAACGGCAGCGGTTATCCCAGCGGCATGAAGGGCGACGAGATGCTCGCCGGCGCGCGGGTCATGGTGGTGTCCGACGTGGTCGAGGCGATGGCGTCGCATCGTCCCTACCGCGCCGCGCTCGGAATAGGGCGGGCCATCGAGGAAATCACCCAGAACCGCGGGATCCTCTACGATCCCGAGGTGGTGGATGCCTGTATCAAGCTTGTCAATACCCCCGGCTTCGATTTAAACACGGAGCTCGACAAATAATTCTTGACCGTCCATTTTTAATCTGGTGGTCTGAGTGAGGGGACTTCCCGCCGCGCGTTTCCTCATTCTCATTTCCCGCGCGCGGGCCCATTTCCCGTGCCGCCATCGCGGCGGGCCGGGATACACGGCGCTCCCCACTTCAAAGCAGACGGCGGACGAGCTCATGAGAAGCATCGCTCTCACCCTTTTGTTTATAGCGCTCCTGGCAACGGGCCTCCAAGCGATGGACCTTGGGAAGGTGGTGGCGTGTCCTGTGCCTTTTAATCCCAAGAAAGGTGATCTATCCTTAAAAGATAACAGCAGTAGTCCGATTACGGTTCCTTCTCTAACATTTGAGGTATTTGATATAAATGGTGACTTGGTAGTTAGAAGGAAGTATTCAGGTCTGAATTTAACTTCTGCAATATATGTGTGGAATGGACGGAATGGCGCTGGAAAAATAGTGAAACCAGGATTCTATATAATCAAAATCACCGCCGAGGACAGCACCGGAGATTATGCCAAAAAAATAATCCGCATTCTTGTGGATTATTGACCGTCGGCCATTACGGAAAAGAACCTGAAAGATGAAGATTCCTGGAATACATAACAAGCGAATCCCTCTGCGGCGCCACGCACAACCGGCCGTGTTGCTTGCCACGTCCGTCGTGCTGCTGTTTTCTTTCATTGGCAGTGCCCGGGGGAGCCAGGACGCCGGGACCCGCGCCTCCTACACGCGCGGGGGCTGGGTTGGAGCAAAGTACGTGGGCATGGGGAAGGCGGCGGAGGTCGTGGCCGACGACGTATTCGCGATCTACTGGAACCCGGCCGGCCTTCCGGAGCTCAAGAACATAGAGCGCCTGAGTCCCGACGAGATCCGCGAAAAGGTGAAGAAGGGCGACGTAAAGGGCATCTCCGAGGAGGACCTCCTCAAGTTTACGGACGACAGCAAGACGAAGAACTTCTTCCATTTCGCCGTATCGGCGGCGTCGCTGGACCTCGACAGGGAGGCCGGTTTCGCGGGCGTCGCCTTCAACCTGTTTTCGGGCGTGGCGGGGGCTGGCGTATATTCCATCCAGTCGCGCGACATCGACGCGACGGACGCATCCGGAAACGTTACCGGATCCCTGAATTACACGGCGTCGGCGGGCTACTTCTCATATGGCTGGGCGGCCGGCGCCGCATCGGTGGGAGTTTCGCTCAAGGGCCTCCAGGAAAAGATCGGCGAGCACAACTACTTTGGCGGGGGGGCCGATTTCGGCACGATCGTCGACGTCCTCCCGTTTTTAAAGGTCGCATTCGTGGTACAGGACATCGGCTCGGGAGTCTACGCGGACAGGCGGGAAGGCCCCGCGAGGGACAAGATTGATTTCGCGTACCCTTCCATGAAGCTTTCGGCGTCGGTCACGAGCTCGCAGGATTTCGTCTTCGCCGTAACACTGGTGAAGAAACTGGAACAAAAGGATTACCAGGCGAACGCCGGGCTGCGCTACAGCCTCACGCGCGCGTTCGACCTCTACCTGGGACTGTCGGACACGAACATCTCGTCCGGTTTCACGCTCAAGGTGTGGAACATGAATATAGGGTACGCGTTCGCCGTGGACGGAGTCAACCTGGGTTACAACAATATCGTCTCGCTGAGCATGGTGTTCTAGTGGCGGCGCGCGGGGGGCACACCCGGATCATGGGCATCCTGAACGTCACGCCCGATTCCTTCTACGACGGCGGGCGCTACGCCGACACGGAGCGCGCGGTCGAGCGCGCATTCGAGATGATCGCCCAGGGCGCCCACATCATCGACGTGGGGGGCGAGTCCAGCAGGCCGGGCGCGAGTCCCGTGACGGCGCGGGAGGAGATCGACCGCGTGTGCCCGGTGATCGAGCGCATCACACGGGAGTCGGACATACCGGTTTCCATAGATACCTGCAAGGCCGAGGTCGCGGGTGAGGCGCTCGGAGCCGGGGCCGTGATCGTCAACGACATAAGCGGGCTTGCGGACGAACGCATGGCGAAAACGGCGGCGGCGCACGGCGCGCACGTGGTGATCATGCACATGAAGGGCACGCCCGCGACCATGCAGCATGAGCCGCGCTACCTTGACCTCATGGGCGAGGTAAAAGAGGGACTCGAGGCCGGCATACGGACGGCCCTGGAGGCGGGCATCCCGCCGGAGCATATCATTCTTGACCCGGGCGTGGGCTTTGGCAAGACGATGGACCACAACTATGAATTGCTGCGCAATACAGGTATTTTCAGGGCGATGGGGTACCCGCTCCTTATAGGGCTCTCCCGGAAATCGCTCATAGGGGGCCTGTACGGGCAGGGCGAGGACAGGCTCCCCGCGACGATCGCGCTCAACGCCGTCTGCGCATTCATGGGAGCCGATATCGTCCGGGTGCATGACGTGAGGGAGCACCGGCTGGCACTGGCCGCGATCGAAATGCTCAAAGGGGTAACCGCGGAAAATGGAAGCGCTGTTCGATAAAATCCTGTACGTCGTCCTCACCTTCTGGGACTATTTCCGGATAGTGCTGGACGTGGTGCTGGTCGCGCTCCTGTTCTACTGGGGCTATCTCTTCATTTCGAACACCCGGGCGCTCCAGCTCGTCAAGGGGCTGGTCGCCATCCTCATCGTCGCGATCCTGTCGCAGCTCATGCGCCTGGACACCCTGAGCTGGCTCATCACCAACATCACCTCGTACGTCGTGATCGCGGTCATAATACTTTTCCAGCCCGAGCTCAGGCGCCTGCTCACCCAGTTCGGCCAGCGCAACTGGTTCGCCGGTGCGATCGCCGCGGACACCTTCCCCCTGGACGAAATCGTGAGCGCGGTCGTCTCAATGTCCGAAGAGCGGGTGGGTTCGCTCATCGTGATCGAGCGCAATTCCAGCCTCAAGCCCTACGTGGAGTCGGGGGTGAGCATCAATTCCCAGATTTCCGAGGAGTTTATCCGGACGGTGTTCTTTCCCAACACACCGCTGCATGACGGGGCCATCATCATACAGAACGCGCGCATCGCCGCGGCCGCCTGCTACCTGCCGCTGTCGGATTCGCGCCAGCTCAAGAAGAACCACGGCGCGCGCCACCGAGCGGCGCTGGGAATCGCCGAGGAGACCGACGCGCTGGTGCTCGTGACCTCCGAGGAGACCGGCGGCATTTCCATCATGGTAAACAGCAAGCTGTATTCGAAGCTCAAGATCACGGATCTGAAAAACATGATACTCTATTTCATGAACCCGAAGACCGCGTACGAGGAGAAGTATTCAATCAAATGAAGGACATGCTTGAAAAGCTCCTTGTGTTCCTGCGCGAGCGGAATATCGCGGCGAAACTCGTCTGCCTCGTCCTGGCCGTGGTGCTGTGGGCGTACATCAGCAGCACCAAGATGGGCGAGCTCAAGTACCGCATACGCGTCGATTTCAAGAACGTTCCCCACGCGCTCGTGGTGACGTCGCCCCAGAATCCCTACATCACCGTGATGGTGAGCGGCACCAAGGATCTTTTAAAGGACGTGCGCCCGGAAAAGATAAAGGCCTTCGTGAACCTTGACAGGTCGAGCGTGGGAGAAGACCAGAAATTTACCGTTGAGCTCAACCGGACCGAGCTTCCCGACAACCTGAACGTGAGCACCGCGACCCACAGGATAGGAGTGACGATCGAAAAAAGGCTTTTTCGCAGGGTGCGCGTGGTCCCAAGGGTCACCGGCGAGGTCCAGGACGGGTTCATCGCGGGATCGCCGCACGCGGTCCCTGACATGGTGACCGTTTCGGGCGCAGACTCGGTCGTGTCAAAACTGGATTTCGTTCCGACCAAGCAGGTTTCGATCGACAGGATAAACCGGACCGTCAACCGCGAGGCCGCCCTGGATTCCGGGGAGAACGGCTCGGTGGTCCTTGACGTTCCCAGGGTCGTCGTGACGGTCCCATTGTATGCCGGCAAGGACGTGGTGAAGATCGAAAAAAAAGTGCGGCTCAGGGACGCCGGGGGGAAATACCGCGCCTCCCTGAACGAGGACGGCGTCGTCCTCTACCTGCGCAGGCTCAATGCCGACGCGGAGGCTGATCCGGACGACTTCGAGGTTACGATCGATCCGGAGGTCCACGCGGTCGCCGACCAGCTTGAGCGCGGGGACGAGCAGTCGGTGGACAAGCTCTGCGTCGTGAACGTGCTCCAGAAGGCGCGCCACGATCGTGTCCGATTAATGCTTGTCGTACCGGACATGATATGGGTAAAGGTTACCAGGAAAAACTGAATGCGTCCCCGTGCGGGTCGCATTCGCGACAGGTAGAGAGGTATGCATAAGACGATACTCTGCGTGAACGTGGATCATGTGGCTACCGTGCGGCAGGCGCGCGGCGGGACGGAGCCGGACGTGGTAAGGGCGGCGGTCGAATGCGAGAAGAACGGCGCCGCGGGAATCACCGTACACCTCCGTGAGGACCGCAGGCACATCCAGGACGCCGACGTCTTTGCGCTCAGGAAGATCGTGAAGGGCAAGTTCAACCTGGAGATGGCGCTCTCGAGGGACATCATCGCGGT
>CALMJO010000380.1 GCA_937864375.1 uncultured Spirochaetota bacterium | reverse complement strand
GTGTGCCGTTCATGAGATAGGCGATTCCTCCCGCCGCCCCGGCCCCTGCCGCCACGGAACAGCCGCACACGGCCGACAGCCTGCCCGTGTGAGCCTTGATGAAACCCGTGAGGACATGGCTGAGCGCCATGGACCTGAGCACGCGCGACGGGTCGTCGCAGAAGATATAGTCCTTCACCGCCCAGATGGGCAGAATGGCCGTGAGCCCGTGGTTGCCGCTCCCCGCCGAGCTCATGGCGGGCAGCTTCACCCCGGACATGCGCGCGTCCGATGCGGCGGAGGTGAGGATGCGCGCCTGCATGATCATGTCCTTCTTTAAAAGACCTTCCCGCACAAGACGCTCCAACATGAGGCCTATGCCGAGGCCGGGGCCGAACTTGAGCCCGTGTTCAGCCAGAGCCAGGTTGCAGCGAAGGCCTTCCTCGATGAACGCCATATCGTCCCCGTCCAGGCCGTCGAGCATAAGAGTCATCTCCTCCAGGGTCCGCCCCGCGAGCCAGGCCTCCAGTTCTCGCAGCCGGCCGGTATCGCCGGACGGTGAAGAGAGGAGGGGATGGTCCTTGAAAGCTTTCCCGTTGAGCGAGAGCGATGTGAGGGCGTCATGGGCGTTTTCGATGACCGCCTCCGCCTCGTCGCGCTCGCCCCTGATCCTTGCGCGCACGTAGATCCCTTTCCGGTCATGCAGGAGGTTCACACGGACCCTGCCTGCGTTGATGAAATCCCGTGCCATGCGCAGCGCTTCCGCTTCAATGGGCTTGAAGACCTCCAGGCGGAGGTCTGCATCCCCGGCCATGGCGCCCAGGGCCGCGGCGAGGTTGATGCCGTATTCCCCGCGTGTCCCTGGAATAGCCACTCCCGAGGCGTTTTTGTATATGCCTGGATCGAGCCACACCTCGACGGCGCTCAGGTCCTTTTCCGGGAGCACAGCGGCGGCGGCCGCCGCCGCGAGTCCGACTGCCGCGGGCTCGGTGCATCCCAGCGCCGGGGTCACCTCGAGTCGCAGAATGTCCTTTATCGTGAAGCCCATGTGATGCCCTCCGTTTTTCGCGCGGTCATGAAGGCAGCTGGTCGAAGTCGGTCTTTGTAAATCCCTTGACGATCTCCGCCGCCCCGTCGCCGTAACGCCCCGCGAACTCGGCAAGTGCCGCCTCCACCGCCTTTTCGCCCTTCTTTCCGAAGGCCCCGATGATCGTGCCGCCCACTGTCTTATAGATGTGCCCTGTGTGGTAGTCCCACGGCATGAGCGCCTTCTTCCCGGGATTGATGGCCTTCCGGTAAAGGAAGCGGAGCATAGCGGCCGGTCCCAGGTCTACGCCGTGAAATACCATCTCGCACTCGGGGGCGCCGTCGGGCTTGATGGCCTTCACCTCGAGTTTGAGCTCCGGGTTGAAGCTCCGTACGATTGCATCGTCCACGTCCATGCAGTAGTATTTCCCGTAACGCACCAGGTCCGCCGGCCCCCATGCGGTGTGCCAGCAGCATCGCGGTATCAGCACGCGCATGTGCGGCCGCTTCTCGATGGTCTTCACGACCATGCCGCCCTTTTCCGCCCGCCACTCGGCGTAGGCAAGGTAATTAAGCATCGAGCGCTCGTGGCCGTTCGCCAGCGCGCGCATCGCCATTCGTTTTCCGCGCTGCTCCCCATACCGTCTTACCGCCATGCGGATGACCGGCGCGGCCTTCTCTTCGCCTACGCCACGGATCGCCTCCCGTACTATCCAGGCGAAGAGCATCGCGTGGTGCTCGGCGGTGAAGCTTTTTCGCGTCACTTGTTTCGTCATTGCGTTCCCTCCCGGATCTTCATTCCCGAGTTTCGCCGCGGCGCATCACCAGGTCCCGGACAACCTTCGAGGCGTTGACCGGCTCCAGGGTGACGTCGCCTTCCACCGCCGTCTGGCAGAGCAGACCGGCCTTCCCGTTTATTTTCCCCGTGCAGCGCGCGCAGATGCCCAGCGAGCACCCGGCGTGGTCGTAGTACGCCACGCTGCCGTCCAGGTTCTGGTAAATGTAGTCCAGTGCGTCCATGGCACTCATGCCCTTCTCGAAGGGCACCAGGTAATTCTGGAAGCCCGGCTCCCGGTCGATGGCGGGGTTGTACTTGAATACTTTCACGTGTATGGTTTTTCCCATGTAAGGGTCCTCCTCGCGTTATAGTGTTCGCTGCGGATCAGTGTTTCCCGCCGGTGTCGGAGTGGGCCTCCATCATGCGCTTCATCATGTCCAGATAGGGGACCGCCCCCGACGGGGGGCTCATGGAGGTGATCGTCACCGGCCGCGCACCGACCTGGAAAGAGCCCCCGGAAAATTCCACCACGCTTTCCTTCAGCCAATGGTCGTTGTCGGTGCAGGGATGGTCCTCGCGGAAATGGACCCCCCGGCTCTCGGTGCGCGCAAGGGCGCTCCGCGCCGATGTTTCGAGCAGGTGCACCATGTTCCCCATCTCCAGGGCGTCGATCCACTCCTTGTTGTAAATCCTGTCTTTTAAAGCGACGCACATGTTCGGCAAGTCCTTGCTTTTCACGTCTTCGAGGAACGCGATGAAAGACTCCAGCTCTTCCCGGTTCCTGATGGGGCCCAGGCGCTCGTGCGCCGTCTCCTGCACGCGCCGTCGGAGCGGGGCGGGCGCCACCCCGTCCTTTCGATTCAGCGGAAGCTCCGCCCTTTCCCGGAGAGTGCCGGGGACCTTCAGGGCAGGCGCCTGCCCCGGGCGTTTCAGTGCGTGGGAGGCCGCGTGCTCCCCTGCGTCCCGTCCCTGTACCAGCATCTCGGTGATGGCGGAAAACACCCTGTTCGAGCCAAAGGCCCCCAGGGCGCACTCCCCGGCGGCGAACAGTCCCTCCACGCCGGTTTGAAAGCGTTCGTCGACGATGATGCCGCCCTCGAAATACTCCACCGCCGGACCGACCTCGATGGGCAGGTTCTCCTCCAGCATCCTGCCCCACTCGGAGAGGTCCATGGCCTTGTACTTCCAGCCGGGGAAGATGAACGACGCCACCATCTTCATGTAGTCCCACGGCGCGTCGCCCCTGCTGTAGTGCACGCCGCCGTTGGCAAACCCTCGGCCCGCGCGCACCTCTTTCATGGTCGCATGCGAAATGAAGCTCTTGTTCCACTCGGTGCCGGTGCCGGTTTTCACGATGAACGGGTCGTACCCGGCGAGCACATTATCGCCGTTTTTGTTGGAGAGGTTTCCCCCGCAAATGAGGGAGAGCATGTAGGGCGCGAGGCTGCCGCGCCACATGGGCGGCTCGAGCATTATGTTGCAGCAGAAGGTGATGAACTCCATGTTGCCGACGGCCGCGCCCGCGCGGTGCGCCATGGCGATGCCTTCGCCGGAGAGGTCGCGCATGCCCGTGTTGGGCCAGAAGGCCTTGTGCCAGCCGCCGGTGGCAATGACAATGGCCTTAGCCGAAAACTCGATGAATTCCCCCGTGTGCACGTCGAGGCCCAACGCGCCGACGACCGCGCCGTCGCCGGTGACCAGGTCGAGGAGCATGACATCCTGCATGAGGTCTACGCCGGCGGAGCGGGCTTTTTTTAGGAGCACGTCCATGATGTGCGTGCCGCTGGTGAAGATCATCCGCTGGTCGGAGAGTTTTATCTCGAGTCCCCAGTCCATAAGGTCTTTCAGGAGAAATGGGGCGCTTCGCACGTACTGCTCCACCAGTTTCTGGTTGTTGAGGTAATAGCCCTGGGTCACTATGTCGTTGAAGACCTTCTCCATGCTGTCGTTGGTGTCTCCCTCGCGGCCGAGCTCATTCAAGCTCTTTCCGTCCAGTGTGAAGTCCGCCCCCGCCATGGGGCTCGCCCCGCACCGGGCCAGGGGTCCCTTGCTGAGGAGCAGCGCCTTCGCGCCCTTTTCCCGCGACGCGATGGCGGCCCTGAAGGCACCCGACGGCAGCCAGGTCGACCACCGCTGGCTGGGCGGATTCGGCAACTACCGTGACTCCGGGATGACCTGGAGCGAGGACCGCACACACGCGCTCCCCGACCCCGACGCGCGCGAGAACGCCTTCTGGTACGCCGACCTCAACGAGGCCGCCGACCACCTCGTCACGATCATCCGCGAGGTGCGCCCGCAGGTTCTGGTCACCTACGACGAGTTCGGCAACTACGGCCACCCCGACCACATCCAGGCTCACCGGGTCGCGACGTACGCCGCCCATCTCGCCGCCGTGCCGACCTACAAGAAGGAGCTCGGCGAGGCCCACGAGATCGACCGGATCTTCTGGACCGCGATCGCGGAGAGCTGGATCCGCGAGGGGCTGCGGGCGGCCCGCGCGGCCGGCGACGAGGACGCGCTCGGCGGGATGGACCCGGAGGGTCCGCTGCCGATGGCCACTCCCGACGTCGACATCGCCGCCGCGATCGACGGCACCGCCTACGCCGATCAGAAGGTCGCCGCGATGCGCGCCTACCCCACCCAGATGGACATGGAGCAGGGCATGTTCGCGATGACCAACAGCCTCGGTACGACCGCGTGGTCCCAGG
>CALMJO010000379.1 GCA_937864375.1 uncultured Spirochaetota bacterium | reverse complement strand
CTCCACCTCTCTATTCGTCGGCAGCGTCAGATGTGTATAAGAGACAGGTTTTGGCGGGGACGAAGGCAGCGACAGCCGGGACCCCACTCTCACGGGGCTTGCGGGAAGGGTGACGAAGCGAATCGGCCCCTCCATCCCCGGCGAAGTCGAGCTTTACGGCAATTTCCACGGGTTAAGGAAATGGGCCGCCGAATCGGAGTCCGATCTCCCGGAAGGCGAGGAAATCACCGTGCTCGAGGCCCGGGGAATCAGGCTCGTCGTGAAAAAGAAATAAACCGGTGCGTGAGCACCGCAATAAAATCTGCAAGGAGGCCCCCATGGCGTACCTGATAATCGCAGTCGGCGTATTCGTCGTCATCCTCATCTTCAAGGGCGTGAGGATCGTTCCTCAGGCGGAGAACTGGATCGTGGAGCGGTTCGGAAAGTTCGCGAACACGCTCAATCCCGGGCTCAATCTGATCAACCCGGTCTTCTCTCGCATCGCCGCGAAGCTCGACATCCGCGAGAGCGTCATGGACCTTCCCGCGCAGGGAATCATCACGGAGGACAACGCCGCGGTGAAGGTGGACGGCGTCGTCTTCTACAAGATCCTGGACCCCTACAAGGCGTATTACGGCATACAGGACCTCCAGTGGGCGATCTCGAACCTCGCCCTCACCACGCTCAGGAGCATCATGGGCAAGATGACGCTGGACCACTCGCTTTCATCGCGCGAGAAGATCAACACCGAGCTCCTGGTCACGCTCGACGAGGCGACGGACGCGTGGGGCGTCAAGATCACGCGCGTTGAGATCAAGGACATACAGCCCCCAGAAGACCTGCTTCACGCCATGGGCCTGCAGATGAAGGCGGAGCGCGAGCGACGCGCGACGGTGCTTGAGGCCGAGGCGCAGAAGGAAGCGCAGGAAAAGAAGGCCGAGGGCTTCAAGCGCGCGCAGATCCTGGAGGCCGAGGCACGCAAGGAATCGGCTGAGCGCGACGCCGAGGCGCGCGAGCGGCTGGCCCAGGCCGAGGCGAACGCGATCAAGAACGTCGCCGAATCGCTCAAGAGCTCCGGGGGCGACCCGCTCATTTACCTGCTGGGCCAGGAGTACGTCAAGGGCATCACGAAGCTCGGGGAATCGCAGAACTCAAAGTTCATCCTGCTTCCCGCCGACGTGCTCGCGCAGATCAAGCAGATATTCAGGCAGTAGCCTCGGTTCAGAATCTGAAGAACACGCGAGGGGGGAAGGGCTGGAACGTACCGGCGCCTTCCCCGTAATAATCAATACTCTCTCTGCCGGGAGCGTGGGGCATGCTGGAAATCTTCAGTAAAAGATGTACCCTTGTGAGCGCCCGCTCCGCCCAAGATGTGATAGGAAGGCTGTCCCTCGTGACCAAAACCCGCCGGGGACTGTTCATGGATTTCGGCAACAATAAACTTTTCATGATGGAGAAACGGGCCTGAATTTCAAACTGGTCCGGATCATCCGGCGTTGAACTCCTCCCGGCCTGAAATAACCGGTGGGGCCAGGGGCACACAGGGTGCCGGCGAGATACTTCTCCTTCCGCCCTCAAGATGCGTCCGGCGCGCGGGCCCGAATTGTTATTGACGCGGGGCCGTGACCGTCAATACTGAATGGGATCAGGTCCCGGCGCTTTCACGGCAAGGACGCAATTCCACCATGCGCAGCGGGGATTAAAATACCCTGTATGAAAAACCTGCTTCGACTCCTCGGCATCGTGAAGCCGCACCGCGTGGGGCTGGCGCTCGGCAGCGGCGGGGCCAAGGGAATCGCGCACATCGCCGTGATCGATCACCTTGAGTCCCTGGGCATACCCGTGGACTGCATCGCCGGTTCGAGCATAGGGGCCATGGTGGGGGCGATTTACGCGGCCGGCGGCATGACCAGGCTCAAGGAAGACCTTCGCCGCATCACGACCAGGGAGCTCCTGACCTATTTCGACCCGGTATTTCCGCGCTCGGGACTCATCGAGGGCCGTCGCCTAAAGGAATACCTCGCGCTCTACATTCCCCGCGGCATGAAGATCGAGGACCTTCCCATTCCGCTGGGCATCGCCGCAACCGACCTGTTCACCGGCACCCCGGTGGTGTTCAGGAGCGGGAGCATCGTCGACGCGGTGCGCGCGAGCATCTCCATCCCGGGCGTATTCGAACCGGTGAGCTTCAACGACACCGTGCTGGTTGACGGCGGCGTGGCGAATCCTCTTCCCATAGACATAGTGAAGGGTATGGGGGCGAGCCTGGTGGTGGCCGTGAACCTGCATCCCTCGCTCAAGGAAGGCCTTTTAAAGAGAAAGCCGCGCAGGGCCGGTTATCCCGAGCTCAATTCGGGGGACATCGTGCCCGCGAAGAAACAGGCGGACCTGTCGGGACTCCTCGCCGAGAAGGCGAGCGGGTGGAAATGGCTCAAGTCCGTGGATCAGTGGATCGGCGGCACGGAGAAGAGGCGCGACGCGGGGCTCCCGAACATATTCGAGGTTCTCGCGCAGTCCATCGACATCATGGAGCTGGTGAACACGCGCTCGATGATCGCCTACCATCCGCCCACCGTGCTCATCGAGCCCGATGTCGTGGACGTTCCCACGCTGGACTTCAAGCGCGCGGGCGCGATCATGGAGAAGGGCGCGGCGGCCGCGCAGGCCGCCACGGCCGCGCTCACGCGAAAGGTTAAAAACAGGCTATGAGCGAAGAGAGCGACAGGCTTCTCCTGGAATTGCGCGGGGAGATAGGCGAATGCACGAGGTGCAAGCTGTGCGCCACGAGGACGACCATCGTCTTTGGCGAGGGGAACCCGGCGGCGCGCGTCATGTTCATAGGGGAGGGGCCCGGTCGTGAAGAGGACCTCCAGGCGCGCCCGTTCGTGGGAAGGGCGGGGCAGCTTCTCACCGCGATCATCGAAAAGGGAATGAAGCTGCGCCGCGAGGACGTGTACATCGCCAACGTCGTCAAGTGCAGGCCTACGGTGGACATGGCCTTCCAGCGGGACCGTCCGCCCGATGACGATGAAAAGGCCGCCTGCGGGCCCTTTTTAAAGAAGCAGATCGGGATCATCCGGCCGCGGGTGATCGTAACCCTGGGCAATCCATCGACGCAGTACCTGCTCCAGACGAAGCAGGGAATAACGAAGCTGCGCGGGACCTGGTGCGCTTACGGGGACATCCCCGTCATGCCCACGTACCATCCCGCCTACGTGCTGCGCAACGGCGACATGAAAAGCCCCCTCAAGAAGGACGTGTGGGAAGACATCAAGATGGTCATGCAGAGGCTGGAGGGCGGACAGGACACGCCCGCCCACCGCGAGGCGCCGGAACCGTCGCTGGAACGGCTCGTAAGCCTCAAGGACGATGCGAAAGCGGCCTCCGGACCGGACGATGACGGGCAGGGAAGCCTCTTCTGACGCGCCGGCAGGCGCCAGGGTCAAATATTCCTTGACAAATTGCATTCGTATCGGGCTGATACTATCGCGCATGGGTCCCTTCCCGCCGCGGTCCGGGCGGAATACGTGGTGCGGGTACCGGGGCCCCTCTAGCATGCCGCACGCACAACCGCACTCATACCATGAAGGAGAAAAAACAGCAATGAGTATCCGTATTTTGGTCGCGAGCTTCATCTCCCGGCGTTCACGCGTGTTCGCCCTGGGCGCACTTCTTGTCCTGGCGGCGGCGCTCACGCACTGCAGCTCGAACCCCGCCGAAAGCGTGAAACGCGCAGGCTCCGGGGCCGTCCAGGCGAGCGAGGTCACGATCGATCCGACCGTCACCGAGACCGCGCTTTTCATCGCGGGGAAGGACCTGACCGCGCAATCGGGCCTGTACAAGTTTTCCAAGACCGCGGAATACCAGGCATTCAAGAAGCAGATGGACGCAAGCTGGTCCAGGCTGCAGGAATCCAATATCAGGAAGATCGAGGCCTGGAGGAAAAAGTTCCTTCCCGGACCGTACAACAGCACGATCTACTATCCCTTCGCCGGTCCCGACGTGCTGAACGCGATCGTGTTCTTCCCCGACGGCGACGATTACATCATGTTCGGGCTCGAGGCCACGGGGAACATACCCCAGCCGCAGGGGGTGGCGACCGACAAGCTCCTCGCGGGCTTGAACGGACTTGCCGCGGCGCTGAACAGCATCCTGAACGTGAACTTCTTCCAGACCCTTCACATGCAGAAGGAGATCAGCACCAGCGCGTTCACGAGCATCATCAGCGTCATGATGTATTTCCTCGCCCGCTCCGACTACGAGATCCTGGACGTGAAGAAAGTCTACATAGACGACCTGGGCCAGGTCACGACGGACGTGTCCAAGACCCCCAAGGCCATGATTATTCCGGGGGCCGAAATGCTCTTCCGCAAGGGCAAGGACGCTCCCATCAAGCGGGTGCGCTACTTCGAGGTGGACATCGAGGATTCCGCCATTGAAAAGAAGCCCAATTTCTTCGCGTACCTGTCCCGCTATGCGCGCTTCACCACCATAGTCAAGTCGGCGTCCTACCTGATGCATTACGATACCCATTTCAACAGGATCCGCGACTTCACGCTCGCGCAGAGCGACCAGATTTTACAGGACGACTCCGGCGTGGCGATGCGCTTCTTCCCGCAGAAGGAATGGAAGTTTTCCTATCACGGGGTGTACAACATGCCCATCCCGCTGTTCCAGAACAGGTTCCAGCCGGAGCTCAAGAGGCTCTTCGCGGAGAAGTCGACGGGGCTCCTTCCCTTCAGCTACGGGTATAACTTTGGCGCCAACGAGGCCAATCTCATGTTCGCGGAGCGCGTGGAGAAGAAAGAGGCAAGTGGAAATAAATAAGCACGCCATATCAAGGGCTTCGCTCCTGGTCCCCGCGGTGATGGTTTTCCTGGCCGTGGTGTCCGGAAGCTCGTGCGGGGAGAAGGACTTCAAGAAGAACGACTACCTGCTCCTCAAAGAGGGCCTTAATACCATCCAGCTTCCATCGAGGACCGAGGGAGGCTCCATGTCCGACGAGCCAGTACCCGTGGATATCTACGTCTCCCCCGACAAGGGCGCCCAGGGCGGCGACGTGCTCGTGCTTCCCGGCTGGGATTTTGCGCGCACCGAATGGCAGAAGAAAACGCAGCTGGTGAGCCAGGCCAGGAACTTGGGATTCAGGCTGGTCTTCCCTGAAATGAAAAAGACGCTCTACGAGTCTGAGTACTTTCCGGAAACAAATCTGAAGTGGGGGCCCACGCCCGGCGCAAAATGGATAAAGGAAGTGCTCGTTCCCTCCCTACAGAAATACGGGCTCCTGCTTCCCGGAGGCAGGAACTTTCTCCTGGGCCTGTCCACGGGGGGAAGGGGTGTCGCGATTCTGCACCTTGCGATGCCCGGCCTCTTCAAGGGAGGGGCCTCCCTTTCGGGCGACTTCGACCAGACGGCAATGCCCTTCGACAACCTGATGACCGCGGTGTATGGCACGTACGCGGCGAACAAAAAGCGCTGGTCCGAGGTCGACAATCCCCAGTCGAGCGTCCTGTCCTGGACCATGCCCCTCTACCTGGGGCACGGGAAGAAGGACGCGGTGGTGCCCTTCTCGCAGACGCAGAATTTCCACGACGCGCTCAGGGAGAAGCGGCCGGAGGTGAGGGTGGAGCTGCATGCGCCGGAAAATTCCGGGCATGATTTCGAATACTGGTCCTCCGAGGTTCCCAGGGCGCTCGAGTTCTTCAACTCGATCAAGTAGGCTCACGAAGAAAGCCCGCCGGTTGGCGGGCCTTTTTATCGTCGACAATCTATTCAACTGAAATGGTGCGTGGAAGCCGCAGGGACGTTTACGCGTCAGGGTCCGACCGGACAACAGTCGGCCCCCCGGCCTTTCCGCCTTGCCGGATTCAGCCGTTTGCTTTCTTGCGCTCAACAACCCACCGCCACAGGTAGAAGACGGGTATGCCCGCGACGACTATCCCGATCGCGAAGAGCGAGGTAGTCGTCCAGTTGACGAGCGCTGCTGCCATCATGGTGACGATCAGGAGTATGTAGATTATGGGGGTGAGCGGGTAGAGCGGGACCCTGAAGGGACGCGCGAGCCCGGGCTCCTTGAAGCGCATGTACATGAGGCCTATAACCGCGAGCACCGGGAAAATGTTGAGCGCGAATCCCATGTAGTAGCCCAGCGTCGTGGCGGTGCCGGCGATCACGAAAAATATCGCGAGCGCGCTCTGGATGAGGATGGCGATCCAGGGCGTCTCGTAGCGGGGGTGGAGCCTGGAGAGCGATTTGAACATCATGTTGTCCTTCGCCATCGCGTAGTAGACGCGCGGACCTATCATGGTCTGCACGGACACCGCGGAGAGGAGGACGACCGCGATGCCCAGCGAAAAATATGCGCTTGCCGTTTCCCCGAACAGGTTCTGCGTGGCGATTGCGCCTATGGCTTCTTTCCCCATGATCTCGCGCCCCGGTGAAGAGATGAGGAAGACCACGTTCAGGAGCAGGTAGAGGACCAGGGTGATGAGCGTCCCGCCCAGGAGTATGCGGGGAAGGTTGCGCTCGGGAGACTTGATCTCGCCCGCGATATAGGTGGCGCCGTTCCATCCGGAGAACGCGAACATCACCAGCAGAAAGCCGAGCCCCATCATGGGAAGGCTGAAGGTCATGCTTCCGTCCTTCGCGGGGTATTCGGCTATGAGCCTGTCGGCGCGGTCCCATTCCGCCATGCCCAGGCCGAACGCGATGATGGAAACGACGAGTGCGATCTTCAGCACGGTCAGGAAGTTCTGGAAGAAGCTTCCCCGCTTGACGCCCACGATATGAAGAGCGGTGAAAAACAGGATGATTGCGATAGCCGCGATTTTCTGGTTCCACGGCGTCAGGAGCATTCCCGTTTCGGCCGAGCCATGCACGAATTTCCCCAGGTATTGCACGAGCAGCAGCGCGGTCGCTGCCACCGGCGCCGAAAAGCCCGCGAAGAGGGATACCCATCCCGTGAGAAATGCCGGCAGGAACCCGAAGGTCTTCTTTAAATACGTGTATTCGCCGCCCACGTCGGGCCACATCGTTGCAAGCTCGGCGTAGCAGAGGGAGCCCGCTATCGCCGCGATGCCGCCAAGCACCCACAGTCCCAGCACGATCATGGCATTGCCGGTAATTCCGAGTATCGCGCCGGTGTTCATGAATATGCCGGTCCCGATCATGTCGGCAACGATGATCAGGATGCCGGTGAATACGCCAAGCTGTCGTTTCAGTTCCACGTGCAATTCCCCAATAAAAGTTTGTTGTATCGGTAACGGGCGCGTGAGCGCCCGTCAAGCATTATAAGGCGCCCGCATGGGCATGAATGTTACAATCCTGGTTCGGGCAATAGGTAAGGGCTGCGCTCCCTCACTCGGAGCGCAGCATGTACCACTCGTCTATCCTGGTGTAGGTGCGGAGCTTGTCCTTGGAGTCCGCCGAATCCACCTTGCAGCCTATGAACCCGGTGTCCTTCGCATAGAAGAGGTAGGTGATGGCGTAAAAATTGATTCCCGTGTCGGCGCCCAGGGTCTCTTCCCGGACCACGATCACGTCCCGATAGTCCTTTCCGTTTGCGTTGACGGTATCGTTGATTCCCACGATTTCACGCAGGCGTTTTTCCTGGTCGACGACGATCTCCCACCGGGTGCCCGCCTTGAGCGGCCCCTGGAGGATCGTCTCCCTCTTTTTCACTGATGCGCCCGATGCGTCGGTGAATTCCTCAATCGACTTTATGGAGTTTTCGTCGTATTGAATGGTGAGCCCGATCTGTTTTCCGAGCGACGGATTGTTCGGAACGGTCTCGCGCTTTACGCCGCGCGCCCACTGGCTTTCCACTTCGCCGATTTCATAATCGATGATCCTGACGCTGCTGCCGATTTTAACGGTCCATTTCATGCCGGGTTTCAGGGGATAATACTTCATGATCTCCGGGAGGACCGTCGTGAAGGTCGATGTCTTTTCTCCGGAACGGGGAGCGGCGCCGGCATGGTATTCATTGAGTACGCGCACGACCGGGAACTCGTTGAACACGCCTACGGGCGTGTACACCACGTGCATGAGCCCGTGCATGCCCAGGGCCTCCGCCGCGCTTTCCGAAATCCCCGCGCCGATGATAAGATAGATGGGATACTTCTGGTTTTTAGTGTACGCGAGAATCACGCGCGAACGGGCTTCATGGGGACCAAAAAAGTAGGCGGGAAGATCCACGAACCTGTCGGGATGGACCGCACCGTAGAACCGCTCTCCCATGAGGAACTCATAATCGTTTTTCAGGGCGCGGTAGGTCGCGCGGGGAAAGTTCCTGAATTCCGAAGGGTGCAGGGGAGAATCATAGCCCGAATCGCTTTTCTCGATGGCAGTAAACGGACGGTCGATCGAATCCGACGGACCTGCGTCAAGAGAGGTTCCTGCGAGGAAGAAAATCGCAAGTGCAGTGCGGCATACATGGTGCAATTTCATGGTCTAATGCCCCGTTTAAGTTAATGATCAGACTGCCTTATTATTAATCATCGACAATTGACTGAATATTGTAAACAGAAACACAGGATTGCAACTATAAATTATAATGAACTCATGCCTCTTGTGAAGGCCCTGTTCGCATATGATGATCAAAAATAACATAAGAGTACATATTTGCACTTGATTTTTCCGACGAAGCGTCATAGTTTGATGATGGGCATGGCAATGACGCGTCCAGCTTCCGTAAACCTACCGAACGGCAGACAATAGGGTATGCATATAAAAGGAAAGATCGATTACGACCGGCGGTTTCATCTCGAGGAGCTTCTTACCATGGGAATCCTCGTGGTGCTGAACGCGCTTATTCTTGTCCGGGCGGGCGTTCAGAATGCACCGGTTATTTTTTCCATGAATTGCGTCTTCATGGGAATGCTTCTCGCCGTCCCCGTGCTGCATTTCCGGTACATCCAGGGCTCCTGGTTCGAAACCTTCCGCGATTTTTACCCGCTCGTGATCGGTGTAATCGTGTTCTTTGAGCATCACCACCTTGTTCCTCTCGTCAATCCGAATGATATCGACGACGTGCTCGTGCACCTGGACCGTTTCCTCTTTCTCGGGAACGATCCAACGGTCCTGGCCGAAAGCATTACCTGCCCGGTCGTCACCGAAATATTCCAGGTGAGTTATGCGACGTTTTACTTTCTCCCCGCCTTGCTGATAGTCGTGTTGTACCTGAAAGACAAGAAGATCCAGTTCCACATCGCCGCCTCGACGATTTATTTCAGTCTGTACGTGTGCTACCTGGGATATTACATTACCCCGGCGATCGGACCCCGTTTCACCCTGAACCAGCTGCAGACCATGTCCCTGGAGGGGGTTTTCCTGTTCGACTTCGTGCGCACCACGCTGGACAACTGGGAAGGGATCACGAGGGATTGCTGCCCGAGCGGTCACACGATGCATTCCGTCGTGACGCTATTTCTCGCGTACAAGTTCTACAAGCCCTACTTCAAGACCGCCGCCGTCTGGGCGACGCTCATGACCTTGTCCACCGTGTACCTTCGCTATCACTATGTCGTCGATGTAATCGTGGGATTGATCCTGGCGATGATCGTGGTACGGTACACGCCGCAGCTGGTGCACCGCTTCATCTTCTGGGGTTCTTCCCCGCGCGAGTGCCTGCCGGCGGAGGAGGGCGAACCGGCGCTCTTCGAATCTCTCCCGGATTCAAAATGAAATTGCGCCCAGATACGACAAAGCGCCCCGCTCGGGGCGTTTTGTCGTATTCGCACTGACCTGCCGGGTCAGATCTTTTTCTGGTAGATGCGGTATGTCTTGTAATTCTCGGCCTTGAGCGGCTTGAGCGCGCCGATCATCTTGTAATTGGTTTCCACGATCAGCGAGCAATCGGAGGCCTCGAAGCCAAGCCCTATCCCGTCCTCGATCGTGCGCAGGTAGAACACGTCATCGATCTTGCGCCCGCGATACGAGGGAAGCACTCCCATTATGATGGTGCGAAGCTTCTTGGTCTTTTTCGCGGCCAGGAGCGCGCGGATGATCCTCCAGGGATAGAGGCGCCCGTTAAGGATGCGGAAAATATGGTTCACGTCCGGGATGGATATGATGAACCCGATCGTCTTCTTCGTCTTCTTGTCCTCTGCGAAGATCACGAGCTCGGGAACGACGATCTGGATCAGTTCGTCTATGAGCATGTCGAACTGCTTCTGCGTAAGGTCGAGGTGGCCCCAGTTGCCGTCCCACGCCGTGTTGAAAATCTCGAGGACGTCCTTGCGCCGCCTGGGGAAATCCTTCTTGCTGAAAATGGAATATTCAAGGTCGGTCTGGCTCTTCAGGTACTCGTCCCGCACGGCCTTGAGATACGGCTTGTAATCCTCGATCTTTTTCACGAGGTAGCAGGACCAGTCGATGGTCTTTTCGAAACCGCACGTCACGGCGAGGTCCTTGTAGTAGTCCGCCAGGTGGAACAGGCCGATCACCGGAACCACGTTCCCCCCGTGAACCTCGAAACCGACAGCGTCATAGATCGAAAAGCTCTGCGGTCCCTGCATGACGGTTTTCTTCTTTCCTCTGAGCCATTCGGCCGCGGCGTCAAAGAGCGCCTGCGCGACCGCCTTGTCGTTGATCGATTCGAAATGGCCGAAAAAACCGGTATTGGTGTCGTATTTCTTTTCGTAAAGGCTGTTGACGTGGCCGGTGATCCTGCCCACGGGCTTCCCGTCCCTGTAGGCGATGAAGAATGCGGCTTCCCCGATTTCAAAGAAGTATCCTTTTTCGGGATGAAAGAACTTCTTCTGCTCGTGAATGATGGGCGGAATCCAGCATGGATCGTTTTCATAGATTTTGAGCGTCCAGGGAATCATGATAAACTCTTTTATCATCTTTCTGTCGTGCGCGTCGAACTTATTTATCTCGATAGGGCCTGCCATACAACCTCCGGTTTGCGTGAGTAATTTGTGAGATGACAGTAAACAAAGGATACCGGATTATTAAAACTGCGCGGTTGAATATTTCAAGCGTAATTTTGATTTTGACCTGCAGGGTGAAAGTGTTTGTTGTTGACAAGATCCGGAAAATCATTATAATGGAAACGTTTTTCAATTTTATTTGCATGGAAGTGGCATGAATGATGAGCAAAGCGCAGAAAATCGAAAAAGCCCCGCTCCAGTGGTCGGAACTGCCGTTCGGCTACGTGAAAACGGATTTTAATGTCAGGTACTATTATGAAAACGGCGCATGGTCCAGGGGCGACCTGGTCGCCGACGAGAGCATCACCATGCACATGGCGGCGCCCTGCCTTCATTACGGGCAGGAGGCCTTCGAGGGGCTCAAGGTATTCGAGACGCACGACGGCCGCATCGTCGCCTTCAGGCTCGATGAAAACCAGAAGCGTTTGCAGAAAAGCTGCGAGCGTATTTTTACGCCCATCGTACCCCCGGACATGTTTCGCGACGCCGTTCACCGGGTCGTCAGGGCGAACGCGAAGTTCGTGCCGCCGTTCGGCACAGGCGCGAGCCTTTATGTGAGACCGCTCATCCTGGGAATGGGGGCTCGCATCGGCCTGGGTCCCGCCGATGAATACCTGTTCCTGGTCATGGCCACTCCCGTCGGTCCCTATTACAAGGGCGGGTTCAAGGCGGTGAAGGCGATGGTGGTCGAGGAATTCGATCGCGCGGCTCCCCTCGGCGTCGGGGACTGCAAGGTAGGGGGCAATTACGCGGCGGGACTTCGCGGCGAAATCTACGGGAAGAAGAAGGGCTATCCCATCGTGCTCTATCTCGATCCCAAGGAAAAGCGGTACCTTGACGAGTTCAGCACCTCGAATTTCATTGGAATAAAGGGGAACACGTACGTTACTCCGCACTCGGAGTCCATACTTCCCAGCGTGACCAATAAAAGCCTTTCGCAGCTCGCGGCGGACATGGGCATGACGGTTGAGCGCAGGCCAATTGATGTAGCGGAACTGCCGGAATTCGACGAGGTGGGCGCGGTGGGAACCGCGGCGGTCATCACGCCGGTAAACCTGATTCATTACCGGGACAGGGATTATACCTACGGGAGCGGCGACGACGCCGGGCCCGTAATCACGAAGCTTTACAATCATCTTTCCAAAATCCGTACCGGCGAGATCGAGGACAAGTTCAACTGGCTGGACGAAGTGGAAGTCTAGGCGGGACAGTATTTGAAACTAAAAAAACCACCATTAACCCGGTGGTTTTTTTTATTGTCGCAGTACCTGTTCTTTATGCGCGGCCCGGCTATTCGGATTTTACGACTTTTTCGGCCTGCAATGCCAGGTAGTTAACCAGCTGCTTTTCGGAAATGTAGCCGAGGTTCACGAGAATGATGCCCATGAGCCCGCCCTCTTTTTTCTGTATCGCAAGCGCCTCGTTCAATTGTTCCTGGGTAATATCGCCGCTCTCCAGCAGCATTTCCCCCAATAATGGCTTTGCCATGTCTGCCTCCAAATTATGAGTAATAATCAATACCGGGTACTATATATCCCGGGAGGTTGGAAATAGCAACTATAATAATCGTTTTACCGCCTCCCTCCAGATCCGCGTGTAATGATCGCGCTCGTTCGCGGTGATGTGCGGCGCATACTTTTTGACGATTCGGTTGTGCTTCGCCACTTCCTCGATGGAGTTATAGAGGCGATGGGTGAGCCCGGCGAGGTAGGCCGCGCCCAGGGCCGTGGATTCCGTGACCTCCGGAAGCAGCACGGGAATGTTGAGGATGTCGGCCTGGAACTGCATGAGGTAGCGTCCCTTCGTGGCGCCCCCGTCGACCCGCAGTTCGTGGATGACCTTCCCGGAATCCTGCTGCATGACCTCGATGACGTCCATCGACTGGAACGCGATGGAGCGGAGGGCCGCGCGTATGATCTGCTCACGGGTGGTGTCCCTGGTGAGCCCCAGGATGGCGCCACGGGCGTCCATCTTCCAGTACGGCGCCCCCAGGCCCACGAACGCGGGGATGAACACGACCTCGTCGTTCTTGTTCACCGCTTCCGCGAGTTCGTCCACGTCCGAGCTCTTTTCGAAAAATTTCATGTAGTCGCGCAGCCATTGCACCACGGCGCCGGCGATGAACACGGAGCCCTCGAGCGCGTACACGGGCTTTCCCTGGTCGTCGCAGGTGAGAGTCGTGAGCAGGCCGTTGCGCGAGATGATGAAATTGTCCCCCGTGTTGAGCAGCATGAAGCAGCCGGTTCCGTATGTGTTCTTGATGGTGCCCTCGAACACGCAGTTCTGGCCCACCATGGCAGCCTGCTGGTCCCCCGCGATGCCGCCTATCCCGATCCCGTCCGGAAGGCCGGGCACGCCCAGCGTTTCGCCAAAGAACGACGCCGAGTCGCGCACCTCGGGAAGGATGTTGAGCGGGATGTCGAGTACCTGTATGAGATCCCGGTCCCAGCGCTTTTCCTCTATGTTGAAGATGAGGGTCCTCGAGGCGTTGGTGAAGTCGGTCTTGTGGGCGCGCCCGCCGCTGAGCTTCCACAGTATCCAGGTGTCGATGGTGCCGAACAGGAGCTTGCCGGCCTTCGCGAGGTCGCGCGCATCGGCGACGTTGTCAAGGATCCACTTGATCTTGGTGCCGGAAAAATACGCGTCCACGACGAGTCCCGTCTTTTTCCTGAAGAGCTCCTCGTGCCCCTGCTCCTTGAGCCTGTTGCAGGTGTCGGTGGTGCGGCGGCACTGCCACACGATCGCGTTGTAGATGGGCTTTCCCGTGTCCTTGTTCCAGATGACCGTGGTCTCGCGCTGGTTGGTGATGCCGATGCACAGCGCGTCGGACGGTTCGAGCCCGCCGTTTTTGATCGCTTCCGGGATGAGCGCGCGGATTGAGTCCCAGATCTCGACCGGGTCGTGCTCCACCCAGCCCGGCTTGGGGAAATGCTGGGTGAACTCCCTGTACGCGCTTGAAAGGGGATTGCCCGTTTCGTCAAAGCAGAAGACCCTGTTTCCCGTTGTTCCCAGGTCGAGCGATACGATGAATTTTTTTCCCACGGTTTTTCCTCGATGCATGAATGGTCGGTGTGAAGGCGAGTCCCAAGACAAGTACGCTAGCAGAAATACTGGCAGTGTCAATAAAAATACCCGGATTCTGGTTGAAATATATGGCGATGCGTGGATAAGGTGACATAACAATTCCCGCGGATTGCGCGTACCGGTGCGGACCGCGCGCTTCCGGGGATGATGCGAGAGCGATTGCAAGGGGTGAATGTATGGCGGGCCTGCGTGAAGTCTTCCCTGGAAAGGATGTCGTGTTCGTGGCCGAGGTGGGTATCAATCATAACGGCGACGCGGAAACCGCGCTCCTCATGGTGGACGCCGCGGCGCGCGCGGGGGCCCACGCGGTGAAATTCCAGACCTTCGTTCCCTCGCTGTTCTACTCCGTGTACACGAGCTCGCTCCTTGCGGCGGGGACGGAGGGCGCTCCCGACAAGAGCCAGATCGACTTCTTCCGGAAGCTGGTGCTTGCCCCCGCGGACTACCGGCGCATCCAGGAGCGGGCCCGCGAGAGGAAGCTCGTGTTCTTTTCGTCGCCCTTCGACATACCCTCGGTGGACATGCTCGAGTCGCTGGGCGTGCCGCTCTACAAGATCGCATCCTCGGAGGTGACCAACCATATACTTCTTCAGAGGGTCGCGCAGGCCGGCAAGCCGGTGATCATGTCCACGGGCATCTGCACGGAAGAAGAAATCGAGGCGGCGCTTAACGTGCTGCACACCCATGGGGCGCCGGAGGTCACGCTCCTGCACTGCGTCTCCCTGTACCCGCTTCCGCCGGAGAAGGCGAACCTCGCGCGCATCCGCGCGATGCGGGAGCGCTTCGGTGTGGCGGTGGGCTTTTCGGACCACACCGCGGACGGGCGTACGTCGGAGTTCGCGGCAGCGTACGGCGCGCGGGTCTTCGAGAAGCACTTCATGCATCTCCCGGGATTCGACTGCCCCGACCGGGCGGTGTCGCTCGACCCCGGGCAATTCGCGGACATGGTCCGGGGGGTACAATCGGTACTCGCCATGGAGGGCGATGGCCACCTGTCGTTCGATTTTTCGGAAAAAGAGATTGCAAAATCGGCCCGACGAAGCCTTTTTAGCGCAACACACATCCCCCGGGGCTCCCTCATTACCAGGGAGCACCTCGTCGCGAAGCGGCCGGGGACGGGCATGCCGGTCTACCGGTTGAATGACGTCATTGGAAAGAAAGCGGCCTGCGATATCGGCGAAGATCACATGATTCGCCCTGAGCACCTGGTAAATTAGGAGAATAAGGATGATAGGGAAAAAGATGGTCCTGGCGGCATGCCTCGCCTGTTTGGCGTTCGCTTCGTGTTCAGTTTTCAAGATACGCGATCCCAAACAGTTCCTCACCCCCGAGGAAAAAAGCATAATGAAGCGCACCACGCAGACGATCGACTCGGGATTCGGCTATGACCAGGACGTCGAGCTCTATTACGTGTTTACGTTCGCGTACGGCGAGGAGAACGCCGCTAAAAAGGAGATCGATTTCGCGGAGACGGTGAAATCGGTCGACAAGGCGAGCATGCGTGCGTATTTCACGACCGTGTACCGCATCCAGGCGATGACCGCCTACAAGGCGTCCTGGTACAAGCGCTGGCGCATGAACAAGTTCGCCACCTATGCAAGTAAGTATCTCCTGCCCCCCATGGAGAAATATGCGGCCCTGGTCCAGAAATACATGGTGCTCGCGTATCCCGACCTGGAAGCCGGGCTCCCGGAGCTCAAGGCCGAGGTGGACGCCCAGGTCCAGGAATACTACGAAACGGACGAAAAAAAATCCCCATGTCCATGGGGATGAAAGCCTGTATTCGCAACTGATATCATCAAGCCGCGTTGTTTAGCACTCTCTATTGGGGAGTGCTAATTTAATATACCCTGGCTTCAGGTTTTCGGCAAGCGGTTTTACGGGAAATGGATGAAAGCTTTCAGTGCTGGCGCCGTTCAAAGGGGATGGAAGAGATAAAGGCGAACGGCGATGGAAGAGATGGAGGCGTTGGGAAGGCTTGTTGATAGATCGAATCGTTATGCGCTTTTAGGTTTCTTATTCATGAAGAAACTCCAAATCCTTATCCCCCTCATCTCGTATATCTCCACCTCTCCCACCCCTTGCGCCGAAGCGTTTAAGCATTATACTGAGGTTTGCAAGGTTTAGCATTCAGCCAGTGCAAATGGAGCTTTCCGAAACCTTTACCGGACGATGAGTATACGAAGGAAAAAGAGAAAACGAGGTTGATTCGAGGGAATCTATGGACGGGTTAAAACCATATGTACCGTTAGCAGGCCGGGAAGCCCCGGGATACGCGGACGGCGAGGGGGCCGACTGGCTTTGTACCGTGGTGGGCGCAGTCTCCTTCTTCAAGTAAGCAGATATAAAGGCATTGTAGCCGGAAACACGTTTCCTTTTGCCGTGCGCCTTCCAGCAATTCTTTTCTTCCACCGAAAGCATCTTCCATGCGGCAACCGCATCGGAGAATGCCCTTCTCCGCGCGCGCTGTGCGGGCGTTTTAGGATCGCGCGGCACGGCGTACAGGCGCGCCCGTACCTTTCCATGGCAGGTATAGTAGACGATGCCGTCAAGGTTTCCTCTCATGGATTCGAAAACGGGGTTAAGGGTTACTTTCATGGGGTTCCTCCGGGGGGAATGATGTGAGAATTCATTCTCTGTATACGAATGGAGATGGTGCGTGATGGATAAAAAATGGGTTGTGAATGCCGGCCGCGCGACACGATGTCGCGCCTGCGGCCGGCGCGAGGCGAGTCCGGCGCCAGCCGGCGAGAGCGAGTTTGGGCGATAGGCCTCCGACGCCTGAGGAGCGGGGAGGCCGCCGCAATTTCCGCATCCGTGCGGGCGGCGGCAGGCGAACGTCCTGTTCGCACGGCTCGAAACCCTTTCCGCCTCGCGAAAGCATCCCCTGCAAGGGGGCAATGAATAAATGCCGTTAGGCATCGCACACAACGCGTGAGCGATCCGCAGGAGCAGCGTCCCAGTCTACAGCAGAGTTTCTTCCCGAAACGGATAATGGGCTACATTCAGTCACCCCTCCGAAGGCCCCCCTCAAATCCCTTCCAGGAACCTCTGGAGCCTCTCCTCTGTCTCATCCTGTGCCGACAGGTCCCGATCAACCTCGACCATTATGCTCGGCACGCCCGACTTCTCCAGCGTCTCCCTGACCACGGAAAAACCATTGGGAATCGACTCGCAGTACTTCAGGCTCAGAAATACCACTCCCCGGGCGCTGTGTTCTTTTGCCATGCGGACCAGTTTTTCTCCCCGGCTCCCCGGCGACGAGAGGTCCGAGGGGCAGACGGGCCCGTCAATGTAGCGCCGGGCGAGGGATGCGATGGAATTGATGTCTTCCGTTATGATGCCCTCGAAATACCGGGAACCGGTGCACAGGTCGTCCCATACGACGGTGCCGCCGCAGCGTTCAACAAGCGCGTAGAAATCAGGGTGATCGCAGAGTATCCCCGCGACGACCACTCGTTTTTTCCCATCCGGCGGTGAAGCGGGCTTTGCCTTGAGCCATTCGAAAAGCGATTTGAGCGCGATGTCAAGCTCGCAACGCTCCATTATCATGCATGCCCTGACGATAGAGTGCAAATCCCCTCCACTGAGCAGGCCGGGATTCGCGCTGCGCAGGAGGTAGAGGTTCTTGAGCGATGACCGGATCGAATTATAGAGATCGAAGGCGTGGTCCATCGCGGAATCGGTGATACAGGTTTTTGCCGCGGTTTCAAGGTCGCGGCGGAATTTCTTGAGCGCATCAATCATGAACTCGCGGGAGCCTTCCCCGTCGAGTCTGGCGGGAAGGTCTATATCGAAATGGTACCTGATCTTCGCCCTGAGCCGCCAGATGTCACTCAGTCGCCGGATGGCATCGCAGGAGCGGGGGAAGACCACGCCGTGGAGAAATCCGAAACGGCCCTCAAGCGCCTGCTCCAGCGTTTCGCGGATGAGCTCGCAACTGCACGACCGGAGGTGCTCGTCGGCGTGCGGTGTCGCGCCCCCGGTCCCGGGCAGCCTGAACGGGTGAAGGCCCGCGGCATGGATTATTTCCTCGGGAGTGTAAGAGCAGAAATACCCGAATACCGGTTTTCCGTCTTTCTTCATCAGATGCTCGGCGTAGGCCAGGGGATTGCCGGCCATCCTGGCAAATTCCCGCACCTGTTCAATCATAACGATTTGTCCCCCGGGTGAAATCTGTTTGACAGCGCGTCGCTGGAAGATAAAGTTTTCTGATGCGAAAGAGGGAAGCTGGACATAGTACAAAAGACGATTCCTGCATTCGCCTCAGCCTGCACGTCCCCATCATATGCCGCTGCGACGACGAAAATCAAACCATTTTCACTGCCGCCGCGGAATTCCGCGCCGGGGGCCGGTGATGCCGCGCGGCAAAAAGTCGGTCATTGGGTCGTTATCCGCTCCCGCGCCGGGCGAGGACGAGGTACAGCTTTCCCAGGAATTGCTGAGCGGCATCCTGGAGGATTCCATCAACGGTTTTTTCATCCTGAATTCGGGCTATCGCATTATTCACGGCAACAGGGCGTTCAGGACGATGTTCCGGAGCATGGCGACAGGACCGGTCGACGTTCCGGTCTATACCCTGCTGGAAGGGGAATCCCGTCGGGTCATAAAGAGACAGCTCCGCGCCGTGTCCCATAGAAAGAGCCCCGGCACCGTCGAAATCGAGCTGGTCGTGGAGGACGTGAAGCGGCACTTCCTCGTGTCGCTGAGCCCCGTGCGGAGCTCCGGGACGAGGGGAAACCTCATATACGGCTTTGTCCAGGACGTGAGCGAGCTCAAGAGCCTGCAGTACCAGCTTGAAAACGAGCGCAACTACAACCGCAGCATCATCGAGACCGTGAAGCTCGGTTTCGTGCTGGTGAACGACGGCAACGAGTACCTCGATTACAACAGCGAATACCTCGCGATCCTCGACCGCGGGGAGCACGAGCTCGAGGGAAAGACCTTTTACGATTTCACCGATCCCCACTACATTGAAGCGCAGAAGGCAATGATGAGGGAAATGGTCCGGAGCGGCAAGTCCTTCATCTTCGAGAAAGAGTTCATCAGAAAGGACGGCAGCCGAGTCCCCGTGCTCGTGTCCATGTCGCGCCTCCCAGACAAACAGGGCAGGCCTATAGGCAATTTCGCCTTTATTCGCGACATCTCCGACCAGAAACAGATCGAGAACGCGCTCAAGCAGCAGAACCTGAATATCAGGAAGCTGATCACCATCTACAACGAGGTCTCGGCGCGGTTCATGGGCTGTGCGAACGGGGACGAGGTATATGCGTCGCTCGTGGAATCGATGCAGTCGATCCTCGGTGACGCGGATGTTGAGATACTCATGCGGGGCGATGATGGGTTCTCCCCGGCTTACGGTGCGGGCAGGCTGACGGGCACGCACCGCGGCCCGGTCAGCGAGAGGAACTCCCTGGTCATGAAACTGCTGGGTACCAGGGACGCGCCCATCCTCGTCCGCGACATCGCGACCGAGATGAACGACGAGGATTTCTCCGTGTTCCCGGGAATCTCGAGGCACAGGTCGGCGCTGTTCATCCCGGTCCAGATGCGCGGGGTGCAGGGGCTGGTGATAATTCTCGCATTCAGGAACGAGCTGCAGCAGCCGGATGAATACGTGATCAACCTCCTCGCAGGCATGTCGAACCTGGCCTCGATCACCATCGAAAAGATACTCTCGGTGGAAGAGCAGAACGCCATGCGCACGACCCTGGACCGCTACGACAGGCTCACCTCGATGGGGCGGATCATCGCCGGGGTCGCCCACGAGATCAATAATCCGCTCTCCATCATGCAGCTTGACCTGGACGAAATGAAGGATATCGCCTCCGAGCTCCAGGTGAAGGAAAGGGCGAGTTTCGACGAGCTTGTCCGCTCGCTCCAGGAGGAGATAAGCAGGCTCTCCGGCCTGGTCAAGCAGCTGAAGGACTATTCCAACCCCACGGGGATAGGTCTAGAAACGGTGTTCATCGACGACCTTTTAAAAGACTTCCCGATTAAAATCTTTCTCAAAAACCTGCAGAAAAAGGGGGTTCGCGTGCGGCTGAAGCTGGGAGCGGGGAACGCGAGCATCCAGATTCCCAGGAACCGGCTCATCCAAGTCCTCATGAACCTGTGCGCAAACGCGGACGACGCCATTGCCGGAGTGAAGGCGCCGGAGCTCACCATCGAAACGGGAAGAAAGGAGGGTGAACGGCCACAGGTATACATAATGGTGAGTGACAACGGGCCGGGAATACCCGCCGGCATGGCGCAAAAAATATTTGAACCATTCTACACGACAAAAAAAAGCGAGGGAACGGGGCTGGGACTCTCCATCTCCTATTCGATCGTCAAATCATATAGCGGGGAAATTCTGGTGGAAAGCGGCGAAGGCCGGGGCGCGCGGTTTATAATCTGTCTCTTATACACATCTCCGAGCCCACGAGACCGTACTAGAT
>CALMJO010000378.1 GCA_937864375.1 uncultured Spirochaetota bacterium | reverse complement strand
AGATCTAGTACGGTCTCGTGGGCTCGGAGATGTGTATAAGAGACAGGTATGTCCTTGTTGTCCCACACGTGGTTCCCCGTGGTGATCACGTCCACCCCGGAATCGAAGAGCTCATGGCAGACAGAGGGCGTAATGGCGTTCCCGCCCGCCCCGTTCTCGCCGTTCGCGATCACCATGTCGACACGGTGCTCGTTCCTGAGGTCGGCGAGCTTGCGCGAGACGATCCTGCGCCCCGGCTTCCCCACCACGTCGCCGATCACGAGAACGTTAAGGCTTTCATCCATGCCGCATTCCTTTCTAATTATAACATATCAAAAGAAAGGGAGATATGGGGATAGAAGAGATGGAGGAGATAACGACATATCACAGTATCTCGCGGCACCATCGGGCTCATGCATCTCTTATGCGATGCGTCCTTCAAATCTCCCTTTCGATTGTCCCCTCAAACTCTGTAACCGTAAAATATTCAAGCCTGAAAGACAATGGTGCCGATTAACCGGCACCCTTGTCGATTAAGCCAGACGAAAAACGGGGATAACGTAAAATTCGCCGGCAGTGAAGAGACGGACGCGTCTGTTTGACGGCACCCGATGTAATGAAGGTTGTCGCCAATCCATTTTCGCCTTTATCTCTTCAATCTCGTCAAATCCCCCTATCCCCCTTTCCTTTGTTCCATCAAGCTGCGTGCCGCGGCACGCAGCTACTTGGCGTACTCTACGATGCGCTTTTCCCTGATCAGGGTCACGCGCACGATTCCCGGGTACTTGAGCTCCGACTCGATCTTCTGCGCGATCTCGCGCGCCAGGATCTCGGCGCGCTCGTCGCTCACGAGATCGTTCGCGACCAGCACCCGCAGCTCCCTCCCGGCCTGGATCGCGTAGCACTTTTCGACGCCTTTGAACCCGTACGCGATCGACTCGAGGTTCTCAAGGCGCTTGAGGTAGGTCTCGAGCGACTCGCGCCGTGCGCCGGGCCGGGACGCGCTTATCGCGTCGGCGACCTGGATGATTACGGCCTCGAAGCACTCGGGCTCCCTGTCGTTGTGGTGCGCCGCGATCGCGTTCACCACGTGACCGCTTTCACCGAACTTCTTGGCCATGTCGGCGCCTATGAGCGCGTGCGCGCCCTCGCCCTCGACTATGCTCCCCTTGCCTATGTCGTGGAGCAGCCCCGAGCGCTTGGCCAGCAGCACGTCGAGCCCCATCTCCCCGGCCATGATGCCCGCGAGGTTGGAGACCTCCTTGCTGTGCGCCAGGATGTTCTGCCCATAGCTCAGGCGGTAGCGGAGCTTTCCCACGTGGTAGAGCGCGTCCTTGGAAAGTCCCGGGATGCCCAGCTCGAAGGCGGCCTTTTCGCCCTCTTCGAGCATGTTCTCCTCGAGCTCGGTCGTGACCTTTTCCACGACCTCCTCGATGCGGGCCGGGTGGATGCGCCCGTTCTGAATGAGGCGCTCGAGCGAGAGCCGCGCGATCTCGCGGCGCACCGGGTCAAAGCCCGATATAACCACGACCTCGGGGGTGTCGTCGATGATCATGTCGACGCCCGTGAGGTTTTCGAGCGTGCGGATGTTGCGCCCCTCGCGCCCTATGATCCTTCCCTTCATGTCGTCCGAGGGAAGCGAGACCGTGGTGATGGTGCACTCCGAGGTGAAATCCGACGCGTTCCTCTGGATGGCCGAAAGCACGATCTCCCTGGCCTTTTTCTCCGCGGTGCGCTTCGCCTCTTCCTCGATCTTGTTGATGAGCCTGATCGATTCGAAGCGCGCCTCGTTCTCCACGTTCTTTAAAAGGATATCCTTGGCCTGGTCCGTCGTAAGCCCCGAAATCCTTTCCAGCTCCTTGCGGTGCTTCTCAAATTCCCTTTTTAATTCTTCTTCCTTTTCCTGATTTTCAAGCTCCCTGTGCTGCAGGACTTTCTCCCTCTTCTCGAGCTGTTCGCCGCGAGACTCGAGGGACTCTTCCTTCTGCAGAATTCTCTTTTCGACCGTCTGAAGCTCCTGCCTGCGGTCCTTGATCTCCTTCTCGAAGCTGTTCTTGTCTTTGAGTATCTGGTCCTTCGCTTCGATCAGAAGCTCCTTCCGCTTCGCTTCGGCCTCCTTGATGGAATCCTGCTTGATCCTGCGGGCCTCGGCCTCCGCGGAGTTGAGGCGCGCCTTGCCCAGATAGGCGCGCGCCGCAAATCCTGCCGTGCCGACAACGGGGATCGCTAAAACCAGGAGAATTGTCGAAATTTCCATAACAATCCTCCTTTCAATATAGTGTGCGTCTGCGCATGAGACGGTACGAGACCATTATGCAACTACTCCTGCAGCTGCGTGATGATCGACAGGTTGATGATGTCTTCAACACGCGCCGCCCGTGAAATATCATTGTAAGGCCGCTTAAGCCCGTATATTATGGGACCGATCAATGTCGCGTTCCCGAAAAAGCCCAGAATTTTGGACCCGATGTTCGCGCTGTCGAGGTTCGGGAAGATAAGGATGTTCGCCTTCCCCCCGAGCGCGCTCCCCGGCGCCTTGTGCGCCGCCACCTCCGGCGAAATCGCCGCGTCCAGCTGGAGCTCGCCGTCGATTACCGTTTCCGGCATGCGCTCCTTCGCGCGCGCCGCGGCCAGCCGCATCTTTTCCACCGACTTCCCGCCCCCGCTTCCCTTGGTCGAGTACGAAAGAAACGCGATCCTGGGCGTAATCCTCAGAAAGCTCCTCGCGAAACCCGCGGCCGCCTCGGCGATCTTCGCGAGGACGCCCACGGAGGGATCGGGATTCACCACCGGATCGGCGATGACGAGCAGGCCGTCGCTCCCGATGGACCTGTCCGGCGAGGATATGACGCAGAGCGAGGTGACCACGCCAATGCTTCGCTCCGCCTTGATGATATGGATGCCGTGTGAAAGGATTTCCATCGTGCTGGTACGCACACCGCCTATGAAGCCGTCCGCCTCGCCCATGCGCACCATGAGCGCTCCCTGGACCACGGGGTTGCTCATCGCGGCGGCGAGGATCTCGTTCTCGAGGACGCTCAGGTTGCGCGCTCTTATGTACTCGTCGCGGTACCTGGCGGTGTTTGCGAGCGCGCGCGAATCGGCTACGGTTATGCCCTCCCGCACGCCGAACGGCCGCAGCTGCCTGCCGATGGATTCCGACTGGCCCAGAAGAATCGCCTCGCGCACGAGTCCGTCGGCGCGCAGGCGCGCGGCCGCCTCGATGACGCGCTGGTCATCGCCCTCGGCGAACACGATTCTCTTGGGTTTGGAACGGACCCTTTGTTTGAATGTCTCGAAGATGACGGTCTCCAGGACTAGGTTTTCCTGGAAAGTCTCTCCTGGAGCTTGTTATGGACGTATTGGGGAATGAGAGAGGAGATATCCCCCCCGAAATACGCGACTTCCTTCACGATATTCGAGGAAACGAAAGAATACTCACTCCTTGCCATGAGGAACACCGTCTCAACCTCGGGGGCCAGCTTGCGGTTCATGAGCGCAATTGCGTATTCATAGTCGAAATCGACAAGCGCGCGCAGACCGCGTATGATGAACGATACGTTCCGCCCGCGGCAGAAATCAACCAGCAGGCCCTCGAAAGCGACGATTTCAAGTTGAGAATTATGTCCGGAGCAGCAGGTTTCGAGCATCTCCAAACGCTCCTCCATGCTGAAGAGAGGGTGCTTTGAAGTGTTCCTGGCAACAGCGATGATAAGCTTATCGCAAAGTTGCCCTGCTCTTTCAATAATGTCGATGTGTCCATTCGTTAACGGATCAAACGATCCGGGGTATATCCCAATCCGCATAAAAAGTCAACCAGTGCCTTTCCAGCTCATTCACAGTATTATTCTGTACGCTTTTTGTCAAGAAATAAGTTGACAAACGAGGAGCGGTCCGGGGGTTTTACGCGCTTTTACGAGTCCCTGGACGCCTGCCTGACCGCGGGGACGGTTTTTCTCCTGAAATAGGTGACCGCCCCGGCATAATGCTTCCTCCAGTAACTGTTGTCCAGCCGCGCATGGGACACGGTCTTTCCCGCCCGGGGCGCATGGATGAACTCCCCGTCTCCCACATAGATGCCCACGTGGGAAATCCTGCCCCTGCCCGCGGTATGGAAGAAAACCAGGTCCCCCGGCTGGAGCGCCTTCACGGTAATCCGCGCGCCTTCATCGTACTGGGCGTCGGCCGTGCGCGGGAGCACCATGCCGTGCTTTCCGTACACGTACATGACGAGCCCCGAACAGTCAAAACCGTCGGGACTCTCCCCGCCGTAACGGTAGGGCACGCCCACACAGCGCTCCGCGGTCGCCACGATCCTGGCCCGGTCGGCGCCGTTGAATCCCCGGCCATGCCGCACGTGGGGCGGAGAACAGGCGATCGCGCCCGCAACGATCAGCGACATGATGATCATGCACGCGCCCCGGCGCGCTGTGCTTGAAATCCGCGGTTTCATGGATTAATTATCGGCGGGAAAGGGCCCGGCGCCAAGCCGGGATTTATAAAACCAGGTCGTCGCAGGGAATCGAGTGCGCGGCCATGAACTCCCTGATCTTCGCGTCGATCGACGCCGGTTCCGATTCGAATGCGCCCAGATTGAAGACGGGGATGCCGTGCTTCTGCGCCACCTGGAGGGCCTGCCCCGTTCCGCCCTTGAGCTTTCCCTCCTTCGTGTAGCAGATGACGCACGCGGAGGGATGCGCGAGGTTCCGCCCCAGGAGCACCATCGCATAACGGGCCTGCACCTTGCGGGAGGCCTCGTTCTGCGTGGACCACACCGGGTTGAATTCCCTGACGATGCTCATGGCACGATCGGGAACCGTATAGAGCATGGAACGATTCTTGTTGAAGGCCTGCCAGGGGAGATAAATCTCCTTTTTCCCTTTCGCCCTGTCGCAGGCCTGTTCGAACGCGGTGCTCGCCCCCTCGGCCCCTCCCGACCTCAGTATATAGCCGTGCCGGGCCATGTGGACGCCAATCTTATCGATGATTGCCATCATGGCGGGCGGAGTGTCCTTCGCGCCTATTCCCGAATAACACGGCGCCGATGATCCGTTATCGTTCATGCCTGCTCCCGCCATCCTTTCCATATCATCCGTGTGCATGGAGATACTATATTAATTTCAATAGTATTTCAAGAAATAATTGCATTGCCGGGCGTAGTATGCGTATTTTATATATACGGTGCTCACCGCGTTCGGTGTCGCGCGCGCGGCGGATGCCGTCCGGATCAACGGGGCTGGTGGCGAGACTCATTGACGGGTAAGTATTTTTTAGAAAAGAGCGTGGCGGTGGACAGATGAAAAGAGCGATTTTACTCTCCTGCATCGCGGGTGCAGTCCTGTATTCACATATCCTCGCGGCGGCGCCCCGAACGGTCGCGGTGGTGAATTTCACGAACCACACCGGCGGCAAGGGACTACAGTACCTTTCCAATTCGCTGCCCGAATCGCTTTCCGCGAGCCTTGCGCAGGCGAAGGGCATCCAGGTGGCCGAGCGCGGCCAGATCGCGGCCATCATCAGCGAGATTGCGCTCAGCCAGACGGGGCTCTTTGACGAGCAGATGGTCACCGGCGCCGGCACCCTGGTCAAGGCCGACGTGCTCATCCTGGGATCCTATTCCGGCAATCCTGAAAACATAATACTCACCGTGAAGGCGGTCGAGGTCGCAACAGGGCGCGTCCTGGACGGGCGCGTAGTGCAGGCGCCGCTCGCGGAGCTTTTTGACGTCGCCAGCCAGGCCGTTCTCTCCATGGCCGCGGTCATCTCCGGGGAAAACCTGGGCATCCTCAACGTCTCCACCACCCCCGACGGCGCCGACGTCTACGTTGACGGCATGCTCGCGGGCAAATCGCCGCTCGTGGACTACAAGCTCGCGGTGGGCACGCACCGGCTAAAGGCCGTGAAGCGCGGCTTCATGGACGCGGACACGAAGCTTTCGATCGAGAAGGACGCACGGGAGAGCTGGACGCCTGTCCTGGGAGAGAGCCGGGTAAGGAATCGCTCGGAAATAGGGCTGGGGGTGAGCTACCTGCGCCCCACATACAAAGAGCTCGATCCGGCGCCCATGTTCACGTTTTTCCTGGGGCATACGTACAGCAAGATCAATATTTCCGGTGAGTTTGCGTATGCGGTGATTAATCACAACCAGGACATCGACACGCCCTTCGGCATGATCTCGCAGGAGCGCTGGTACCGGTACATGGGGCTTTCGGTCCATGCTGCCGTCCTGCCTTTTGAGACTTCCGGGTACGTTACACCGTATGCGGGTGTGTTCGCGGGGTATTCCTCTCTCATGGACTTCCGTACCAACAAGAGCGAAAGCAACAACGATGAAAAGCTCGCAAGCCAGAACCTCTGGCATTTGGGGGCGAAGCTCGGCATGACCGTGGCGCCGTTCGCGAAGGTCGCGCTCTTCCTCGAGGGCAGGTTTTACTATTACCCCGCAAAGGTGACGCGCGAGGTGTTTGAAAGCCAGGGGATCCTGGGCGGGTTGAAATCACACGAGACCGAATACTCGTTCAACCACTTCACCATCGGCGGCGGCGTGAAGTATTTCTTCCAGTGAGGAGGTTTACGATGATATTAAAAAAGTTTTTCATAATGAGTTTATTTACGGCCTTAGTACCTTTTTCAATCGGTTGCACCGCCCAACCGGAGAAACAACCTTCAACTCTGATATTTTCAGGTGTAGAAAGGATAGACCTGATCAGCCCATTGAATGGCGATGATCTGAGTGATTCTGGTGGGAATTTCGAATTTAATCTTCCATCAGAGGTTGAATATGCGGTGTTAGTCGTTTTTTCAGCAACAATAGAAACAAGCGGTAACACGATAATTAACGATGAAGCTGAATTTCTGGCAGGAAGTCGTTCAGGATTGCCTGGGTTTTCCCGCGACCAGGTCAATCAGAATAATCTATACACTTATAATCCAGCTACAAATGATTTCAGTGGAATCGCTTATGGGCCAGCGGGCACCAATCGCTGGTGGGCTGTTTACGGTTATGATTCAGAAGGCGAACTTACACATGCGAGCCCTCAGCGAGAGTTCGATTTTTGATTGCACATTCATACCCAGAACTCAGCGCGTCAACCTATTTGCATTCTATGCATCAAATATTGGCATAAGAGTGTCTCTGCAAATCGGCCGCCTGGTAGGGACGCGATTAATCGCGTCCCTACCAGGCGGCCGCACGGGCAACCGGATTACGTTTTACGATACAACGGCATTCCCTCCACACCGTTTATCTGCAATAAATCATAGCATCGTGCTTAATCGGTCCCTGCAGAAACATTAGAACACTTACAGTTTTCCTCCCTACCCCATTTGACTTTCCATGCTTTTTCCCTTACTATTTTCCTATAAATACAGCCTCACGCTTACCATGCAATCCGGTTAAATGCCGGGGAGAAAGGCAGGTTTATCATTGAGGGTGACCCGCCTATCTCCCCGGCTGTTTCCACGGGGCCAGAGCCCCGGACCGGGCGCCATCGTCTCCCTGCCCTGCACCCTCCGCGGGGAACACATACAAAGGTTGCCCTCGCATCCCCGCACCATCATCCATTTGGGAGGAATCATATGAATCCACGGCTCAGGATCTCGTTCTACCTGTACCTGTTTCTGGTACTCATGCTGTTTACCACCGGCCTCTTCTACCTGGCCACCCCCACGGTCATGCCCTACCACCACCAGGCCATAGGCATCCCCTGGACCGACGTCGCGTTCGGCGAGAGGGTGCTCCTGTGGGTGCTCGTGAAGGTGACCGGCGGCTTCCAGGCCCTTCTCGCGATCGCAATGGCGCTCATACTCCTGTTTCCCTTCAGGCGCGGCGAGTCCTGGGCGGTCGTTGCGGTCCCGCTCCTGGGCGTCATGGCAAACGGCGTGGGACTCTGGGCTACCCTGCTCGTCAACGACCGGACCGGCGCCGGTACGCCCTGGCCCGTAGGCCTCGTCGCGATGGCTATGCTTTTCACCGCCATCGCTTTTTCCATGGATTTGAAACGGCTCCTGCATGCGGCCCGGGAGTGGATGCATCATCCCGGTTTTCACCGGGGAGCGCCGCACGCCCATCGGGGCGTTTGAGCGAACAGGATGCCGGTCGGCGGCGGAGCGGGCGCATACGATGCGGCTTGGGTCCGCAGTTGCGCGCGCCCTTGTACCCGGTCATCGTTCGCTGCGGCAGGCTGATCGGCTCCCCCCTCCCGTGTTCGGGAATTTATTGCGCAGGCTGGTTTTCAGGATCTGGGGCCGAATCGCTTACAGGCGCTGCGACATGCCCGGCGGATAAAGCATGCACGCACGGTAACGACACGCGCGCGGCAGGTCGTTATGCCTTGTTTCAGTTCGGGGTCCTTCTTTTCAGCCTTGGGCTTCTGGCTGGGAAGATAAGCATCCCGCAGTCATGCCGCGCTATGCTTCCTTCCCGTACGACGGCGCGAGCGAGACGAGGAGCTGCCCCCCCGCATACAGCACGGGTCCAAAGAGCATGGGCATGATCCTGGGATAGGCGTACAGCGCGAACTCCACGTCCCCGATGTACAGCATGAGCGTACCCGCGGTGAGAAGCACCGCCTGGGTCCTCGACAGCCTGTCGCCAAAGAACGTGGAGATGGCGCGCGAGACCATGAAGGGATGCACCAGCCCGTAGACGAGCCCGGGAACGAGCATCCCTCCCTCCTGCAGGTAGGGGCCCAGGTACGACATGAGCGCGCCGTACACGCACAGGAGGGCGGCTCCCACGTAGAGGTCCTGGCGGTGCCATCCGTTTACCGCGGTAAATCCTATCGCGTAGGTCAGGTACGCCACGACGAAAATCACGAGGCCCCGCATCACCACGAATGGATCGTTCATGTCTATATTGAGGAAATCACCGGCGAGCGCGATTGCAAGGCCGGCCGCCACCGTCAGGGTCAGCGTGCGATCGAACCGCTTCCTCTTGAAGGAAAGGAGCGCCGTCGCGATGCACAGTATCGTTATGGCCGGCTGCACAATCATGACCGTCGTCATGTCGTTCGTCCAGCGCGCCCACCAGTAGACGGCGATTCCTATAATCGCGAATGGTACGGGAAGCAGATGCACGCCCATATATTACCTCCGGTTTTGTTATGCGCTGATGGGCATTATCGTCACGAATCCTGCCGCAGTCCACGCGCGTGATCCAGGAGACGTTCTACCGGGGGGCGCCCGCGCATGCAGGATGCTTATCGCATGGATCAGTTCCAGCGAGCACCCCTAAACGAAGATGGCGTGGATCGCGCCGGTTGGCACGGCGTCCACGCCATTTTCGGAAAAGCCCGGTCCGCTGCCTGCGGGCCGCGGTACTATTGAAACTCGTTGAAGTACGCCGCGAAGATCAGGTCAAGCTCCTTGCCCGCAATCGGGGTTCCCTCCTTTTCCATTGTGGCTTTTATCTCGTCTTTCTTGATGTCGGGCCTCTGCTTCCTGAGCTCGAGCACACGGTCGATCTTCTTCTGTTCGATCTGGCTGGTTCCAAAGCCAAGGAATCCGGTATTGTGCCAGGTCATGACCGCATTGCGGAGGTGAGTGTTTTCGGCCGTAAGCCTCTTTAATGCGTCTTCCATTTCGTTGATACGCGTAAGGAAATACTCCGGATCGCGCTTGCGCACGAATCCGACCGGGTTCTTGATGCCCTCGAGTACCTTTTCCCCGAGCTCCTTGTCATCGGTGAACTCACCCTTGATCCGCATGAAGATGTTGTCCTTCACTATGCGGAAGCTGTACTCGAGCTTGTCCGACACCGAAAAAATGATCGTGGAGGGAAGGTAGGGCAGCACGTCGGTTCCGCTGTAGGTGAACTCGGACGGGACGATCGCCGCGTCGATGCTGTTGGGCAGTATGGTGATCCTGATGTCCTTGACCTTGAAGATCTCCCTGGACATGAGTGTCGTCCTGAGGTCGGCCGCCTTCTTCGCGAGGGCGTCGCTCACTTCTTTTTCCGACTGGATGACGAATTCCAGCCCGCCGGCGTCCTTGAGCCTGTATTCGTAGGCGCCTTCGCCCTCTTTCTTGTCGAGGACTTCCAGTCCCAGGGCCTTCCAATCCGCCGCGTACGCGGACATGGCGAACGCGAGGCTCAGTATAACGGTGATTACACTATATCGCTTCATACTCACTCCTGTTTCAGCTTGATTAGAATTTTGTCGAGCGGCCGTATCGCCCTGTTGTCCTGCATGTCGACGATCTTGGCGCGCATTCCCGCCACGGTCTGGAAGAACTGGATCTTTCCTATGTAATTGTCATCCGTCCGGAACACCATCCCGATGTCCCCCTCTTTCACGTTCTGGTTCCCGCTGAGGTAGACGATGATGCTTTTTGCATCGCGCGGATCGATGACGTAGCCGGCTTCGCTGTCCATCCTGGCGGAATAATCGAACGCATACCTGAAATGGGCAAGCGCCTGGTTTTTCTCCCTTACGGCCCTTACCAGGGACGTCCATATCTTCTCGTAGCTTTCCGCGATGGCCTTCTGGAAATAGTCCACGTGCTGCAGCGTGGGCGCCACGCTGTTCTTGTACGGCACATCGAGCATTTGCGCGACCAGCGCGGAATTGTCGTTCACCATTCCCTGCAGGGACTTGAAATCCTTTTCCGAAATGATGTTCTCGTCCCTGAGCTCCCTCAGGTAATCGTTCAGCCTGGGGCCGGCCTTGGGCGCGGGAATGGGAATGTTCAGGATACCAAGAATCCGCCCGGACTGGAAGTAGGGATTGTACCTGAGGACCGTTTCATCGATCTTCTTCTCGTAGTACGCCTGCTGTTCCTCCATCTGGATCCGGTGCATCTTCTGGTAGTTCTGGACGACCGATTCGGCCTTCTTCATGTTCTCCTGGAGCCGCTGATCATACTGGTCGATCTTGCCCTGGAGGTCATTGATCTTCGCCTGTTTGGCGGCTATGCCGGCCTGCCGCCGGGCCAGGATCCTCTGCCGCGAGGCCTCGTCGGGGGCGTACGCGAGCTCGTCGTTCATCTGCCCCTGCAGGTCGGCGAGCTCGCGCTTCGCGACGTTCAGGTCGTTCTCGTATTTCTTGACCGTATCCAGGATTTCCATGAGCTTGATGTCTTCGAACTCGCTTATGGAGATTTCGGTCGAGAGCGACTTTCTCTGCACGTACACCGTTACGAGCACCGCGACGAAGATGAGGGCCGCGACGAAACTTCCCACGGCCAGGTAGAAGAACGGGTTCTTGTTCTTCTTGGTTTTCGCAAACTCTTCGTTGAGCGAATAGAGTTTGGGCTTCCCGTCCGGGTCGGCAATAGTTTCCGGAAGGAATATCGAAATACTCTCGGGGAGATTCTTCATTTGGTTTTCATTTCCCATACGCCGTTCCAATTGTGTGGAGGTTTGGTATCTTTAACGCGTTCGTACATGACCTGGGACACGGTGAGCGTGGACTTCCTGAACTGCTTACCGGCCGCGGTCCATTCGCCCCTGTAATAGCTCGCAAGACCGTCCGCGAAGGTGTTTATATCCTGGTCCATTTTCCTTCCGATTTCGGATTCGAGCACGGGCCAGTATATCTTGGTGCCTTTGGTCTTCCCCTTCACCTGCACCGTGTCGATCTCGACGAACCGGACGCCGGACTTGTCGACGTTGGTGTCGATGTCGTTCTTCACGAACTCGGAGCAGATGACGGGCACCTTGTAAACCCTCGTGAGACCCTCGAGCCTGGAGGCCGCGTTTACGTTGTCGCCGATCACGGTGTTCGTCATGCGCACGTACGACCCGATGTTGCCGTAGAACACGTTTCCGCCGTCAATGCCCACGCCGATCTCGAGCAGCACCGCCTGGTAGACCTTTTCCTCCTCGCCGGTGATGCCGCCTTTGGAGCGCTCCAGTTCTTTCCGCTTCCTGGTCATCTCCTCGCGCAGCTTCTGGGCGATGTCCTGGAGGTTGTACGCCGACTGGATCGCCTGGAGGGACTTGTTCTTGGCTTCGTCGCCCTCGTATTCATCGAGCGCGCCGAACACGGCGAGCAGCGCGTCGCCGATTATGGAACCGACAAGGCCGTCATGATTGTGGATGTCGCGTATGGCCCTGTCATAATGCATGTTCAGGAGCTTGATGATGTCGGCGCCCAGCGTCTCGGTAATGAACGTAAAGCTCTTGATGTCCGAGAACATGATGGTGAGTTCCTTTTGTGTACCCTCGAGGCGCACCTCGCGCTCCTCGTAGGCCTTGATCACCACGTCCTTGTTCGCGAATTTCCGGAATATGGTCAGAAGGTTGTTGATGGTGCTCGCCAGCGAGTTGAACGCGAAGCCCAGGAAGCTGATGTCGTCGTTGGGCGCGCCCTTCAGGTCAATGACGCTGAGCTGCTGGGTGGACACCATGCGCATGATCTCCGTGGTGATAATGCGGATGAACCGGAGCATGTAGCGCAGCACGTAGACGCCCACGATCGCGCTCGCGGCGGTAATCAGCAGGATGATGAGGCTGATGTTCCTGAAGATTACGCTGGACTCCGAGTAGAATTCATCGAGCTCCTCGGCCCGTATGATGTATGCGTTCCACTTCGAATTATACTTATAAATCCCGAAGTACTTCTCGTCGTGATAGCGGAAGTTAAGGAGGCCCTCGGTCACATTACCCACGCGGTTCTGCTCGAGCAGGGTCATGGTATCCACGTCGGTGAACTTGGCCGCCTTCTCGCTGCGCGCCGCCTGGAAGAGGAAGCTGCCGTCGGGCTTTACGCCCAGCAGCACCGACTTCTTGTTCTTGAACTCGTGCAACCCCTTGTTCTCGATCGCCTCGACGGAGCCCTTGAGATCATCATTGTAATTGTAGATCTCGTACTGGTTGTTGCAGAACTGGTAGGTGTCTTTGAGGTCCTTCCCCAGCATCTGCTGCATGAGCCGTATCATCTCGGCGCGGTTGAAGGTGAGGTTGATATAGTTCGAGGTAAGGTTTGAGATCAGGATGAACACGGTGAAGATAATGATGATCTTGGTGACCACCGAGGTAATCCGTGTCCCGCCGATACTGGTGTCGTAGACACCTCGTGACTTGTTCTCTTTCATGCGAATCCTTCCATGGATTCAGATTAAATGTCAATACATCACACCGCCAGAGTATAAAATCGATTTCTGTGCAATGTCAAGCACTAAAAAAATTTGGAAAATATTGTGGTCATGGTTAAACCACGACATTCCAGGGCACATGTTCAGGAATCCCTGCGCGCCCCCCTCCTTATCACGTGCACCGCCGTCGCCTTGAAGGACGCTTCTACGCTGTCCCCTTCGGCGATGTTCATTTCCCGCACCGAATGAGGAGTGATCCAGGCTGTAAGAGGAAACCCGCAATCCAGGTGCACCCTGGTATAGGGGCGCAGGGCGGTGATGCGCGTCACCCGCCCGCGGAAGCGGTTCCTGGCGCTCATACTGCCACGCGAATTCCGGGAGATCACGATCGATTCGGGTTTTACGCAAAAGGTAACGTATTCCCCCCGGCAGGCCTCCCCCGCCAGCTCCACCTCGAATCCCTGCACCATAACCGTAAACGTGCCATTGAGCAGCGTTTTCACCTCGCCCGCAAGGATGGTTTCCGTGCCCACGAATCCGGCCACGAATTCGCTGGCGGGCCGTTCCATCACCTGGGCGGGCGGGCCCGTCTGGATTATTTTACCGCCCTGCATGACCGATATTCGATCGGCCAGCCTGAGCGCCTCGTCCCTGTCGTGGGTGGCGATGATGACGGACGTACCGGTTTCACGGATGGCGCGCTCGAGGTCTCGTGTTATGGATTCGCGCGTGATGGCGTCCAGCGACGCGAACGGCTCGTCCAGGAGCAGGACCTCCGGCCGAACGGCGAAGGCGCGCGCCAGGCTCGTCCTCTGCGCCTCGCCCCCCGAGAGCGCGCGCGACTGGCGGTCCGCGAGGTGGGATATCGCGAAGCGCCGCATTTCCTCGGCGGCGCGCTTCTTTACTTCGTTCCTTGAAATGCCGCGTATCTTGAGGCCGGAAACGATATTGCCGTACACCGACGAGCTGAAGAGCAGGGGTTCCTGGAAGACCATAGCGAAGCGTCTCCGGTAAAGGTGCCGGTAGGCGTATTCGGCGATGCTCTCTCCCTTGAAGAGAATCGATCCCCTGTCAACCGGTATGAGGCCGAGGATTGAATGCAGGAGGGTCGTTTTCCCCGCGCCGTTGGGACCGATGAGGGCCATGATCTCGCCCTCTCGAAGAGCTAGCTCGTCCAAGTCGAGGACCGTCGCCGCCCCCCTGCGCACCACAAGGCCGCGCAGTTCCAATAAAGGCTTGTGTGTCATTCTTAATTGCGCTCCCGCTGCTGAACGCTCGTCAGGAAATAGTTAATTATGAACGCGAGGACGAGCAGGATGATGCCCAGCGCGATCGCCGTGTCGAAATTGCCCCGGCCAGTCTCGCCCACAGTCGCGGTGGTGAGCACGCGGGTGTACCCCTTGATATTGCCCCCCACCATGATGGAGGCCCCGATCTCCGATACCACGCCGCCAAAGCCGGCCATGACCGCGGCGAGGAGCGGGAGGCGGGCCTCCTTCATGAGAAGCCGGACCATCTGCGCCCTGGTCGCACCGAGCGCGAGAATCTGAAGGCGCAGCTTATCCGGCAGGTTTTGCATTGCCGCCAGGGTGATCCCGGCGATGATAGGCGTCGCGATGATCGCCTGGGCGATGACCATGGCGACCGGGGTATACAGTATTCCCAAGAAGCCGAGCGGGCCGCTTCTCCATAAGAGTATCGCGACGAAGAGGCCCACCACCACGGGCGGGAGGCCCATGCCGGTGTTGATGATGCTCACCACGAACCGCTTGCCGCGGAAATCGTTGAGGGCGATTACCGTGCCCGTGCTCATCCCGAGAAAGAGGCTGATGAAGGTCGCGCTTCCCGATATCTGGAGGGTGAGCAGCACGACCTCCATGACCTCGCTGTCAAGTGAAACGATGAGTGCGAAGGCCTTTTGAACGCCCTCCAGTATCAGGTCCACGCGAGTTCCTTTATTTCTTCAGCGCGTCGGGGAAGAAGAGCGGCGAGCCGTACTTGTCGACGCCGAACTTCCCTATGGTTTCCTGCACCTCTTTGGACACGATGAAATCGACGAACTTTTCCGCCCCGTCCTTGTTCACCTTGGGAAACTTTCCCGCGTTGATTGAAATGACGTGGTAGATGTTCTTCAAGGCCTCGTCGCCCTCCACGAGAATCTCAAGGCCCAGGTTCTTCTTGAGCGCGAGGTAGGTGCCCCGGTCTGCGAGGGTGTAGGCCTTCTTTTCCGATGCGACCTTGAGGGTGTCGCCCATCCCCAAAGACGTCGACTGGTACCATTTCTGCTTTTCGGGATCGATCTTGGCGTCCTTCCAGAGCTTGAGCTCCTTGGAATGGGTGCCCGACTTGTCGCCGCGCGACATGAACATGGCGCCCGACGCCGCGAGCTTCTTGAAAGCTTCAATGGAAGACTTTTCGCCCTTCAGCTTTGCGGGATCATCGGCCGGTCCCACCATGATGAAGTCGTTATGCATGACGAGCTTGTAGCTGGACCCGAACCCGCCTTCCATGAACTTCTTCTCCGCATCGGGTGAATGCACCAGCAGGACGTCCGCTTCGCCGCGCTCGCCCATCGCCATCGCCTGGCCCGAACCCACCGCGATCGTTTTGACCATGATCCCGGTCTTCTTCTGGAATTCCGGCAGGAGGACGTCCAGGAGCCCCGAGTCCTGGGTGCTGGTCGTCGTGGCGAGGATCAGCTCGGTTTTCTTGCCGCATCCGGGAACAGCCGCAAGCGCTGCCACGAGAATGACGGCACACACAGCATGCATGAAACCGCGCATGTTCTTCATTTTGCACCTCTCTTTGATGGTAGATTTCGAGAATTAGTGAAATATTTAGTAATATATTGGAAGCAAAGGTTGGAATTGCAATAAATATTTTCCAGTATCAATTGCTATTTGGTGCGAATTCCCGCCTTCGCGGCAAGACTCGAAGGCACGTTTCGATAATCGTCGACATCGTCGGTATACAGCGCTCTCACGTTTCCGTCGGTGAGCACGCGGACGGTCCAGGATATGATCGTGTCGGCACTTTCCTCGAGGGGCATTCGGGAATACTCAATCTCGACCGATTGCAATACCGGTTTTAGCGCAGTCCAGGCGAACCGCTCCCTGAACAGTATACCGCTTACCTGCAGCGCCCGAAAGTTTTTTTCATTGGCAAAGAAGGAATCGAATTCCGAGGTATCAACGGTGATTCCGAATTTTTCCTGGAGCACGGAGACAATGTCCGCAACCGGGAAGGACTTGATGAATTCGAAAGCGCTCTCCCTCTCAGCGGCCCTGTTTATATACACGAACGAGCTCATGACAAATTTCTTGTTTTCTATCCTTTCCCAGTCGCGCCGGCTCCATATGGTGCACGACACCATTATGCACGCACACAGGCACGCCGCCGCCATGGCTTTCTTCATTGGTCCCCTTCCGACAATTTTTATGAGACCCATTAATAGCATAAGGCCCGTAATAATCAAATCATATTACAGGCCTTATGCTGAACAATGTACTTCAGTGGAACTCCACGGGGGACTCACTCCCGAATGCATAGTATTCTCCTTTGTTTCAGGTTCTACCTCCCTGTAGCATGGAAAAAATATATTTACGCGCGCGGGGGAATTCAATACGCGAGTGCGGAATTTTTAATTTTTTTTCCTTGATAGATGAAGGCCGTCAAAACGGGCAAGCGGTCAGGCGACGTGGCGTCAACCGGCCCTGAGCATCGAGACAAGGGCGTCGATGTCCGAGGGAGTAATCAATTCCGTACAGCAGATAAGCATCGCATCGGGGTACTCGGAATAATACCGGCCCAGCGCGATCCCCCCGCCCATGCCCTCGCGGGCCAGCCGCTGTATGGCTTGTTCGGTACCGGGTACCTGTACCGCAATCTCGTTGAAAAAGGGCCTGTTGAACATAATCCGGTATCCCCCGTCCTCCAGGCGGCGGGAGCAGTACGATGCCAGGCGATGATTCAGCTCCGCGAGCTCGCGCAGCCTTGGTCCCAGGAGGCTCAGGTACATGACGGTGCGCAGCGCGCACAGGCCCTGGTTCGTGCAGATGTTCGAGGTGGCTCGCTCGCGCCGTATATGCTGTTCCCTGGTCTGGAGGGTGAGCACGTATGCCTCCCGCCCGTCAACGTCCACGCTCCTGCCCACGAGCCGTCCGGGAAGCGTCCTCATGAAGTCACGCCGCACGGCCATGAACCCAAGCGCGGGTCCTCCAAACCCCATGTAATTGCCGAGTCCCGATGCCTCCCCGCAGGCGATGTCCGCGCCGCAGTCGCCGGGGGGCTTGAGGAGCCCCATGCTCACCGGCTCCGTCACCAGCGCGACAAGGAGCGCCCCCTTTTCATGCGCCGATTTCGCGCAAGCCTCCAGGTCCTCTATGCAGCCAAAGAAATTCGGGTTCTGCACCACGAGCGCCGCCGTCCGGTCGTCGGGCGCCTCCCCTGTCCCGTCACCGCCGGAAGTCCCGTCGTTGACGGGCACCTCCCTGATCTCGAGGTCGTTGGCCCACGCGTAGGTACAGAGCACCTCGCGGTAATGCGGGTGGACCGCCCTGGAAACCATCACCGACTTCCTGCCGGTGGTCCTTACCGCCAGGAGCGCGGCCTCGGCCAGCGCAGTCGCCCCGTCGTAAAGGCTTGCGTTTGCGATCTCCATGCCGGTAAGGCGCGCAATCATGGTCTGGAATTCGAATATGGCGGTGAGCGTTCCCTGGCTCACCTCGGGCTGGTAGGGGGTATACGCGGTATAGAACTCCGAACGGGATGCGAGAGCGTCCACGACAGCCGGCACGTAATGATTGTACGCGCCCGCCCCGGCGAACGAGACGCACAGCCTGTTCCGGGACGCGATTCCCTCCACGAGCCTGACGGCTTCCTGCTCCGACAGCGCCGGCGGGAGATCCAGCCTCCCGGTCAGGCGCAGCGCCTCGGGGATGTCGGCGAAGAGGTCATCGACGCTCTTCACGCCAATGGTCCTGAGCATCTCCTCGCGATCACCGTCCGTTCCGCACGCGAAGGCCATGGCTCACTCCGCCTCGACATGTGCGGCATAGGCGGCCGCGTCTAGGAGCGACTCGAGCTCCAGTGCGCTCTTCACCTCGAGCTTGAAGATCCAGCCCTCGCCGTAGGGGTCGCTGTTCACGAGCTCGGGCGCGTTCTCCAGTGCCGTGTTAACCTCGATAACCTTCCCCGACACGGGCGCGTAGATATTCGACACCGCCTTCACCGACTCCACGGTGGCGACCCTTTCGCCCCGGGAGAACTCGATTCCCGCCTCGGGCAGCTCGACGAAGACTATATCGGTGAGCATCTCCTGGGCGTGGTCCGTAATGCCGCAGACCGCTATGAAATCGCCGTCCATCCGCACCCATTCATGGTCCTTCGTGTATCTGATATCGTCCGGTATCTGGCTCATCGCATCCTCCTGGGAATGGTACTATCAAGAAATTTGTCAGGCATGGTACCTGTAGAACGGCCGCTGGACCGCGCGCGCGTCGACCAGCGAGCCGCGAATACTTACTTGCAATTGGGAACCGGGGGCGGCGGCGCCCCTGCGCGCCAGCACGAGGCCGATCCCCTTTTTAAGCGTGGGGGAATAGCCCGCGCTCGTCATGACCCCGATCTTCGCGTCCCCGGCGTACACCTCGCAGCCGTCGCGGGGAACGCCCCTCCCCGTCAATTCGACGCAGATGAGTTCTCTGGGCGCTCCCCCGGACTTATGGCCGACGAGCACGTCCCTGCCGATGTAACCGTCCGCAGAGTTCACGAACCACCCGATGCCCGCCTCCACGGGGGAAATGTCGTCGCTGATCTCGTGCCCGTAGAGGGAATACGCCGCCTCGAGCCTCAGGGTGTCGCGCGCGCCCAGCCCCGCGGGCTTAAGGCCCAGGTCCCGTCCCGCCTCGACCAGGTCGCACCATAGCCGCACGGAATGTGCGGCGGCCGGGAACAATTCGTACCCGTGCTCGCCGGTGTATCCCGACTGCGAGACCATCATCGAACCCCCGCCGTACGGGATATCCAGGAAATGAAAGCGCTCCAGGCCGGCGATGCCGCCGTCGCCCAGGACCCTCACGACGATCTCCCGCGCCCGCGGTCCCTGGATGTCGATCTTCGCGGTGGCGCTGGAAACGTCCTCCACCAAGGCGCCGGTATCGTTGTGCGCGCGTATCCATGCGAGGTCCTTGCCGGTCGTCGCCGCGTTGACCACCAGGTAGTAATCGTCCGCGCCTTTCATGAAGATGAAGATGTCGTCGACCACGCCGCCACGCTCGTTGCACAAGCAGGTATACATGCCGCGCCCTGGCCTCACGCGGTCCATGCTCGTGGGCACAAGCCTTCTCAGGAGCCGTTCCGCTCCTCTTCCGCGCACGAGTATTTCCCCCATGTGAGAGACGTCGAAAATCCCGGCCTTCGTACGGGTCGCGGCGTGCTCGTCCAGGATGGACGTGTACATGACGGGAAGTTCCCAGCCCGCGAAATCTACCATCCGCGCGTTGAGCTTCAGGTGTTCTTCATGAAGCGGGGTAAGGTTCATCTATCGTGCCATCCTTCGTTGCGCGAATTCCACGGCCTTGAAGAGCGGATCGTGCACCTCGCTCACCGCGGGACAATACGCGAGCTCGGTTCTTCCGAAGTCGGCCGCATCGATCCCGAATTCGATCGCCATGCTCACCAGGTTTATCCGCTCGGCCGCGCCCCGGGGACCCACGGACTGCGCGCCCAGGATGCGCCCCGACGCCCTGTCGCAGATCACCTTGATGACGATCTGTGACCCGCCCGGGTAGTAATCGGGAAGGTAATTCGCCCCTATCCTGCCGGCGACCGGGTCGAAGCCACGCGCCTTCGCCGCCTCGCCGGTGAAACCGGTGCCCGCGATCTCGAGTGCGCCGATCCTCGTCACGAACGTGCCTGCCGTTCCCCGGTAGGCGGCCGCTCCTCCCGCCGCGTTGATTCCCGCGACGGTTCCCTGCTTGTAGGCGCAGGTGGCGAGCTTGACCGGTACGGGAGCGCCGTCGATGACTGACCATGCCGAAACGCAGTCGCCAGCGGCGAATACGCGGGGGACCGATGTCGCAAGCGATGCGTCCACGCGCACGCCAAACTCCGCGCACGCCAAGCCGGATGCCCCGGCGATCGAGATGTCCGGTCTGAAGCCGACCGAAAGTACGCCCAGCTCGGACTCGTACCGGCTTCCGGCGGCGACCACGCCGGCGAAGCCGTTCCCGGTGAGAATTTCCTCCACGGCTGTCGCGAGCTTC
>CALMJO010000377.1 GCA_937864375.1 uncultured Spirochaetota bacterium | reverse complement strand
TCTAGTACGGTCTCGTGGGCTCGGAGATGTGTATAAGAGACAGACGTTCACCGGCTATACCGAGAACACAGCCCTCACGAAGATCGCCGTGATGGGCTCGGCTGAAAAGATCGTCACCACGCTGCTCGCCGGCGAGAAGGGCTTCTTGGTCCTCCCCGAAACGCCCTTCTACGGCGAATCTGGCGGACAGGTGGGCGACAGGGGGCTCATTACCACGCCGTCGGGCGCCGTGTTCCGCGTCGACGACACCAGGAAGGTGAACAGGACCGTCATCCACGTGGGCGAGGTGGAGCAGGACTCCTTCTCCTCCGGCGACGAGGTGAGCGCGGAGATCGACATCGTTAGACGAAACCTCACCAGGGCAAACCACACCGCGACGCATCTCCTCCAGGCGTCCCTGCGCGGCGTACTGGGCGAGCACGTTCACCAGACCGGCTCGCTCGTGGAGCCGGAGCGGCTCCGCTTCGATTTCACTCACTTTAACGCGCTCACGGACGACGAGCTTGCGCGGATCGAGGATAAGGTGAACGACGTGATATGGCGCGCGCTGCCCGTGAACACTGATGTGCGCGGGCGCGAGGAAGCGGTGAAGATGGGCGCCATGGCGGTGTTCGACGAGAAGTACGAGGACACGGTGAGGGTCGTGAGCGTGCCCGGCTTCAGCATGGAGCTGTGCGGCGGGACGCACATGGACAACACGGGAAAGATCGGCGTATTCAAGATACTGCGCGAGGCCTCGCCGGGAGCGGGCATGCGGCGCATCGAGGCGATCACGCTCAAGGGAGTGGTCGACCGTCTGAAGACGAACAGCGCCATCGTGGCCGCGATTATGCGCGATCTGAACGCGACCGAATCGGACATCCTGAAAAAGGTGAGCGACCTCCAGGAGCGCGTGCGCGGGCTCGAAAAAGAGCTCGAAAAGACGAAGGCCAAAAGCCTCACCGCGGACCTGGACGCGATCCTCGCGAAGGCGGTACAGGTGAAAGAAACCGGCATCATCGCCCACTGCGCGCCGGGCGCCGGGATAGACGAGCTTCGTGCTCTTGCCGACGCGGTGCGCGGCAAAATCCAGGATTCCGTCGTATGCCTTGGTTCCGATTCCAGCGAGAAACCGCTCCTGCTCTGCGCGGCGACGGCTCCCGCCGTGGCAAAGGGCATAGACTGCGGCGCGATCATCAAGAAGTCCTCGCCGCTCATAGGCGGCGGGGGCGGGGGCAGAAAGGACATGGCCCAGGCCGGTGGAAAGGACGCGACGGGCGTTACGCGTGCTCTCGAGGAGGCGGTGAAGGCAGCCAGGGCGATGCTGGAAAGGTAAGCCTGCGGGCCGTAAAAATTTTATTGAAAACAGCATTTCCTGCTGTTACACTATAGGGGAAGGATCGTTCCGAGTCTCTACCGCTTCTCCCGGAGGGTATGATGAGCAGGATACTGATTGTCGAGGATGAACAGCATCAGCGCGAGCTCTATGCCATGGAGCTCCAGGACGACGGCTACGAGGTCGACCAGGCCTCCAACGGCAAGGAGGCCGTGGAAAAGGTAAAGAACAACAAGTATGACCTCGTGGTGCTCGACATCCGGATGCCTGAAATGGACGGGATCGAGGCCCTGGGCAAAATCCTGTCGCGCGACAAGAAAATCCCCATCATAATCTATACCGCGTATTCCAATTACAAGAGCAACTTCATGACCTGGACGGCCGACGCCTACATCACGAAGTCATCGAACCTTGACGAGTTGAAAAACAAGATCAAGGAGATCCTCTCCAGCAGATCCCGGTAATGGACGTCGATTTTTTAAAGAAAACGCTCGTGTTCCTGCTCTCGGGAGGGCAGGGCGAAAGGCTTTACCCGCTCACCAAGGACCGCTCGAAGCCCGCGGTGCCGTTCGGGGGCATCTACCGCATCATCGATTTCTCCCTGTCCAATTGCCTCAATTCCGACCTGAAAAAGATCATCGTGCTTACCCAGTACAAGTCCCTCTCCCTGGACAGGCACATCAAGAACGCGTGGAACCTCTTCGTGCGCGACATGGGCTATTACATCGACGTGGTGCCTCCGCAGCAGCGCATCGACAACAACTGGTACCGCGGCACCGCGGACGCCATCTTCCAGAACATCTACGTCATCGAACAGGAAAAGCCCGAATACGTGCTCATACTCTCCGGCGACCACGTCTACAAGATGGACTACCGGAAGATGATGACAAACCACATCGAGAACAACGCCGACATGACCATCGCCGCGATCGAAACGCCCCTGGAGGAAGCGACCCGTTTTGGCGTCCTCGAAGTGGACGGGACCAACAGGCTCACGGGCTTCGCCGAAAAGCCCGACCGCCCCAAATCGATACCCGGGAAGGACGGGAGCGCCTTCGTGTCCATGGGCGTGTACGTCTTCAAGACCGAGCGCCTCGTCCGCTACCTCTCCGAGGACCACAAGCTCGAGGGCGACAACGACTTCGGGAAGGACATCATCCCGCGCATCTACTCTTCCGAGCGCGTGTTCGCGTACGATTACGTGAAGCACGAGGGCGACCGGGCCTACTGGAGGGACATAGGGACCGTGAAGTCCTTCTTCGAGGCGAACACCGACCTCGTGTCGGTCAGTCCGCAGCTGAACCTTTACGACCAGACATGGCCCATCAGGACCTACATGGAACAGTCTCCCCCCGCGAAGATGGTTCTCGAGGAGGGTGAGCGCACGGGGCTCGCCATTAATTCCATCATCTCCAACGGCGCGATCCTGAGCGGGGCCCGGGTGTACCGCTCCGTGGTTTCGCCCGGAGTGAAGGTGAACAGCTTCACCGAAATACATGACTGTATCCTCATGCACGGGGTCAACATCGGCCGCCGATGCCGTATCAGGAACGCGATCATCGACAAGTACGTGCAGGTCCCCGAGGGCGAGGCCATCGGCCATGACCTCGAGAAGGACCGCATGCGTTTTACCGTCACTCCCGAGGGAATCGTCGTCGTGCCCAAGAGATACGTGTTTTAACGAATACCGCATAACGGAAGAGGGGAAACCTGTCTCTCGTTCAAGGGGGAATACCGTGGCCTGTCATTTCATCTTCTGCCTGCACAACCACCAGCCGGTGGGAAACTTCGACCACGTCCTCGAGTGGGGATACAGGGACTGCTACAACAAGACCCTGGGGATACTTGAAAAGTACCCGGAATTCAGGTTTGCCGTGCATCATTCGGGGCCACTGCTGGAATGGATCGAGGCGCATAATCCTGAATACATCGAAAGGCTGAGGGCGATGGTGTCGCGAGGCCAGGTGGAGATAATCGGCGGCGGTTTCTACGAGCCCATTTTTTCCATCATTAGCGAACCGGACATCCGGGGGCAGATCGGCATGATGCAGGATTACTGCGCCTCACGGTTTAACGCGCGCCCTACGGGCTTCTGGACCGCGGAGCGGGTGTGGGACCCGGAAATACCCAGGCTCGTCGCGCCGTTCAAGCTCGACTACACCATACTCGACGACAACCACTTCCGCTATGCCGGCGTCCAGGAGGACGAGCTCTACGGCTACTTCCTCACCGAGCGGCTCGCGAATCCGCTAAGAGTGTTCCCCATCGACAAGTACCTCCGCTACTCGATCCCCTTTCATATGCCGCATGAAACGATCGACTATTTCAGGGAGAAAACAAGCAGGCTCGGCGACTGCGCCTTCGTGTACGGCGACGACGGAGAGAAGTTCGGCATGTGGCCCGGCACCTTCGACTGGGTGTTCGGGCAGAACTGGCTGGTCAATTTCGTGGAGGCGGTGCTCAGGGAGGACTGGATTCGCATGACCCTGCCGTCCGAGTACATCGCGGCGCGCCCTCCGAGTGGGCGCGTGTATCTCACCCAGGGCAGCTACTTTGAGCTCTCCGAGTGGGCGCTTCCGTCCGAGGTGGCGGCGCGCCTCGTGAAGATCCACAAGGAGATAAAGGACACCGGCCGGGAGCAGGAGTTCTACCCGTTCCTGAAGGGCGGCACCTGGAACAACTTCCTGAACAAGTACCCCGAGTCGAACGCGCTCAACAAGCGCACCCTTCTGCTGAGCGAAGAGATCGCGCAGCTGGAAGGCTCCGGGACGCAGCTTGACGAGGCTAAACGCGAGCTCTACAAGAGCGAATGCAATTGCGCCTACTGGCATGGCCTCTTTGGCGGCGTATACCTCACGAACCTCCGCCACGCGCTCCACGAACATGTACTGGCGGCCGAATCGATCATGAGACAGCAGTCGAACATGGGATTCCGCCTGCTCGAAAAGGACTTCTGGAACGAGGGAACCGCCCAGCTGCTCGTCCGCACGCCGCTCTATTCGGCGCTGGTAACTCCCGCGCACGGTGGATGCGTCGCGGAGTTCGGCATCTACGGGAAGAGGTTCGATATTTTCGACATGATACCCAGGCGCTACGAGGCATATCACGAGGACCTGAAAATCCTGAACGAGGACGAATCGGCTGAAGAGGAGAAAAAGGTAAAATCGATCCACGACATGGTCGTCGCGAAGGAAAAGGGGCTCAAGCGCTATCTCACCTACGATCTGTCGCGGAGATACTCGTTCAAGGATCTGCTCTTCGACCGCCTTCCGGGAGCCGAGAATCTCATGTTTCATAACGTGCCCGTGCACGATATGGGAACCCAGCCTTACCGGGCGCGCACGGATTCCGTGCCAGGGGGGACCGATGTAGTCCTAGGCGCAGTCGCGGAGTGCTTCTCAAAAAAAATTGCAATATCAAAAAGATTCGAATTCCGTCAGGAAGCGGCGTCATTCAGGGCGCAGTATTCGGTTTCGGGCGGCGAAGGGCTTTATTTTGGGATCGAGCTGAATATCAATCTCCTGGGCGGGCATGATGATGACCGGTATTACGAGATCATGGGAGTCACGGGGGATGATGCATACCTGGACAGCATGGGGTCGCTCGACGAATGCGCCGAGGTACGGCTCGTGGACAATTACAATAAGTTCAGGATCGTCATCGTCCCGAGCGGTCCGGTGCCGATGATCAGGTACCCGGTCTACACCGTGTCGCAGTCGGATCGGGGCTTTGAAAAGAACTACCAGGGATGCTCGCTTGTGTTCATCGTGCCGCTCCGGGCAGGCGACGTTTCGTTCGGGTTCGAACTGCGCGCCGAATAGCGAAAGTCAGTCTTTTTTCTCCACGGAATCCGCCGACTTGCTTTTATTGATGGCCTTGTAATGGACGGGGCTCATCTTGGTGAGCAGGGTGAACAGGGATTCGTCCCTCTGTCTCATGAGCATGTTCGCATGCGAACACAGGTCCCGGATCTCGATATCCTTCCTTAACAGGCCGATCTGGCGGTCATTTTCAACGGTCTCCTCGATGTATTGCATGTATCCGCGGCTGAATTCCAGCGCAATCTGCTTTTCCTCGGTGTCCGCCTTGTAGCTTTTCAGCACCGTATACAGGTTCTCCTGTTCGATCAGTGCCCTGGATTCAAGAGCAACGACCTTCCGGTCCGGCTCGGCCGCATTGGTCTTTTCTTGTGTATCGGTGGTGTTTTCTGCCATATTTGGTTCCCGCAAGCGAAAATTTCAGGATCCTGACAACAATAGTAAGTAATAGCACGGCAGGCAAATAAAAAAGAGGATATTCTCTGAATATCCTCTTTTAGCACTGATAAAAGTAAAAAGCTTACTTCTTCTCAGGAGCCTTCGCTGCGTCTTTCGCATCGGCTTTCTTGTCGTCGACCTTCTTGTCGTCGGCCTTCTTTTCCTCAACCTTCTTGTCTTCGGGGGCCTTGGGGGCCTTGTCGCAACCAACAAAGCTGAAGCTGACGGCCAGGATCAGGGCGAAAAGCACTACGAGAATATTCTTTTTCATATTCTTTTAAACTCTCCTAATAAATTTTGGATGGATCTTGTTTTTTAAACATAAAAAATTCAAGCATTTATTTGGAAAAAAAGGAAAATATTTTAATATTTTTTATCACTTGATTTGGGCAAAATGTGCACGAAATGCAACGGGGTGCGCGTCTATTTCCCGTCATGGATATAAGTGCACCGGGAGGTATCCGACTCCCAGACTACAACAGAATCGAGCTCTATGTCAGGTGACTTTTCCGCCAGCCTTTGACCCATGACGCCGGCTATGAAGGCGGCGATATTCTCCGAGCTTGGATTGATCACGGTAAAAGGGGGTACGTCGTTCAGGTTCTTGTGGTCCAGCCCCGTCAGCACCTCCCTGAGCATGGCCTTGAGCTCGTGGAAATCAACAAGCAGGCCGGTTTTGTCGAGCCGGCTTCCCTTTACGCTCAGCACCACTCTCCAGTTGTGCCCGTGCAGATTCTCGCATTTTCCCCTGTATCCGTTAAGCTGGTGGGCTGATGAAAAACTGTCTTCCACGGTCAGAATATACATGGCCCTGTCCTCCGGTGAATTCCTGGCAACTTTCCCGTCGCCGTGCTACACGAACTTGGCGATCGTTTTGGATATCTTCTCGATTTCCTTTTTTGAGAGCGTGGGATACACGGGAAGAGAATACATCTTTTTTGACATCCTGTCGCTGTTGGGGAAATCCATGCCGCGCAACTGGAGGTGGGAATGAAGCGGCGTACCTATCGGATGAACCACCTCGATCCCGCTTTTCTTCCAGAATTTGTCCACCTTTTCCATGCTCGCATCGAACTGCACGGGAAACGACTGGTATACGAACGCGTCGCTGAAGGCATACATGGTGCGATGGGTCGAGTTTTTCAGAGCTTCGTGGTAAAGCCGCGCGATTTCGCGCCTGCGCCGGATGAAATCCTGGAGCCGCGAAAGCTGGGAGAGGCCCATGGCGCCCTGGAAATCGGTCATCGTATAGTCGAACGAGGCAGTGGCGCCGGTGGTCCCGCGCAAGTCCCTCATGGTCGAGAAGAACCTGGAATTGTTGGTCAGCACGATCCCGCCGTTTCCAGTTGTTATCATCATGGATGGAGCGAACGATGCCAGGGTGATCATGCCGTCCTGACCGGGAGATTTCTCCTCGTGCTCGGCGCCTATTACATGCGAGATGTCCTCGATTATGGGTATTTCAAGCGTCTTGTAGTCGGCCATGGGCGCGTAAAAGCCAAAGGTATGCCCCGCGACGAGGGCCCTGGTCGCGGGGGTGATCTTTTCCTTTATCTGGGCGGCTGATGGCGTAAATGAGTTGTCGTCAATGTCGACCAGCACGGGTTTCGCCCCGGTCAGGCGAAGCGCGTTCAACGGCGCCGGGTCGAAGTATGACGGTATGATCACCTCGTCGTCCGCTTTCATGTCAAGCGCCAGGAAGGCCAGGTGATATGCGGAAGTGAGCGAATTGGTGGCAATCGCGTACTTTACTCCCGTGAGCGCGGAAACCTGCGATTCAAACCCCTTGATAACATCGCCGGATTCCAGTTTCTCGCTTATAAGGCAGTCGAGCACGCTCTCGAGCTCCTTTCGGGTGATGGTAGGCTTGCATGATACGATGCTCATTGACGCGACCCCTGGTCTGAGTATGCGTTAAAATATCGCGCCACTATGGCGCAGTCCGTGCGAAGGTCAAGAATGTTTTAAGACGGCAGGCACATGCACGGGGCCGGGATGCGGCTTCCCGGGGGTACTAATTATGTTTTAAGGAAATAAACCCGGAATACCGATAATGCACATAGAACTGGACTCCGGAGGTGTATCAAATGAAGTATATTGTGCGCGGTATTCTCATTATTATTGCGATATTACTCATGTTCATGCTGCTCACCGCATGCACGCCCGGGAAGGCCCTTACCAAGGAGAACTCCACTTCCATAAAGAAGAAGGAAGCGGCGCCCGCCGGTGACGAGTACGTCTATACCTATCCCGAAGAACAGGAGAACGAGCTGGTCGACCCCAGGGCGAAGGGCACCGAAAAAAAGGCCACGACAAAGGGGGCGTCCGACGAAATCATGGTCAGCAGCTCGGCGGACACCCCGAAGAAGGAGCAGTTTTACCAGACCGGGATGGCCTCGTGGTACGGGAGGGAATTCAACGGAAGGCTGACGGCCTCGGGGGAAAAATTCGATATGAACGGGTTTTCGGCAGCCCATAAAACATTGCCGTTCGGAACCGTCATCTCCGTGAAGAACCTGGAAACCGGCAAGACCATCCAGGTCAAGGTCAACGATCGAGGGCCGTACAAAAAAGACAGGATACTGGATCTTTCATACGGGGCGGCCAAGCAGCTCGACGTCGTGTCCGCCGGCGAGGTCATGGTGGGAATCAATATAGTAAAGCAGGAGGGGGACCAGAAGACCGCCGACCGGGGGTCCGAGGATGTAGAACCTGCAAGTGCGGACGCGAAGGGGCTTGGTGCGCAGAAAAAATCCCCGACCGAAGGGCAGAGTGACAGCGCGGGACGGTTCAGCGTCCAGGCGGGCGCCTTTTACTCGCAGAAAAAGGCGCAGGAGCTTAAAGAGAAGATCGAGAGCATGGTCGACAAGCCCGTTATAGTGATCAAGGAAAAGGAATATTTCAAGGTGCGGATTGAAGGCATTCAGTCCAAAACCGATGCTTCCGCATTCAGGAAAAAGCTGAGCGGCGGTGATATTAATTCATATATAATTGAAAACAAGGAATAACGTTTCTCCTGCGAATACGGCAGCCAGTCCATCCGGGCTGGCTGTTTTTAACCGTTAAATACGCGTTATGTCGCATATCACGTCAAATTCATGGCTATAAACCGTCAAATATTTTGTTGACAAAAAAAGGGGGTTTTTCAATACTACATCGCCGCTGTGCCCACGTAGCTCAGTCGGCAGAGCATTTGCATGGTAAGCAAAAGGTCACCAGTTCGATTCTGGTCGTGGGCTCTTATGTTTCACAGGGATGCACCTTCGCTGCATCAGTCCTCGGTTTTTCTCGCACAGAGAAAAGGCGTAGTTCTATTAATTGCTTGACGCGAAAAGAGCATCATCTAGTGTGCTCATACTTTATTTTCTGGGTAGGGTCTCTATGCGCGATATCATCTTACTCTCCTGCAAGGAATGTAAAAACCGTAATTACGCGGTCACCAAGAACAAGAAGAACCAGACCGGCAAGCTCGAGATAAAGAAGTTCTGTAAGTTCTGCAACCGTCATACGCTTCACAAGGAAACGAAGGCGTAGGGAAATATTGCGTACAGGCAGGGTGCGAGCGTGTTCAAGAAGATAATAACGTATATAAAAGAAGCCCGCGAGGAACTGAAAAAGGTTACCTGGCCGGACAGGGACGAAGTGACCAGCTTCACCATGGTCGTTATAGTTTCGGTTGTCGTTGTTTCGATATTCCTCTGGCTGGTTGACTCCGCGCTCATGCAGATCGTCAAGCTGGTGATTAGCTGATATGTCTAAAGAATGGTATGTGATTCATACATACTCGGGGCATGAAAACAAGGTCAAGCTTGCCCTGGAGAAAAAGGTGCAGAACCTGCAGCTCCAGGAGAAGGTTTTCCAGGTAAAGGTGCCCACGGTAGAAGTGCCGGAGATAAAAGACGGCAAGAAACGCCTGAAATCGAAAAAGTTTTTTCCCGGTTATGTGCTGGTCGAGATGGAGCTCGATGACGAGACCTGGCTGGCGGTGAAAAATACGACCGGCGTGACGAACTTTGTAGGTGCGTTCGGTACGAATAGGCCCAGGCCGCTCCAGAAAAACGAGGTTGATTCTCTTTTTGACCAGATGGGCGAGCAGAGGGCCAAGGAAAAAGTCTCGGCGGTGATGGATTTTGCCGTCGGTGAGCATGTTAAGGTCATAGACGGTCCGTTCAACAACTTCAGCGGCGTAATAGAAGAAGTATATCCGGACAAGGGGCGGCTGCGCGTAAAAGTCGAGATATTCGGACGCGGAACGCCGGTCGAACTTGACTTTCTTCAGGTAGGGAAAATCTAACGATCCGGTGACCGGTGAATCTCAGCAGGCCGGAGTACATCGAATATAAAACAGGTAAAGCAGGGTAATTTTCATGGCGCCAACAGGTAAATCAACTAAGAAGAAGAAAAAGATCGTTACCATGATAAAGCTCCAGATCACCGGTGGAAAAGCGAACCCCGCTCCGCCGGTAGGTCCGGCCCTTGGCCAGCACGGTCTCAATATCATGGAGTTCTGCAAGGCCTTCAATGAGCGCACCAAGGACCAGGAAGGCACCATCCTTCCCGTGGTGATCTCGGTGTACGAGGATCGCACCTATACTTTTATCGTAAAAACTCCCCCCGCATCGGTCCTTATACGCAAGGCGCTGGGACTGGAAAAGGGATCCAAGGAGCCCAACAAGATCAAGGTCGGCAAGATCACCAGGCCGCAGCTGGAAGAGATTGCCAAGATCAAGATGCCCGACCTCAACGCGAATACGCTTGATGGGGCAGTGAAGATCATAGCGGGCACGGCGAAGTCCATGGGAGTCGATGTTGAGCTTTAAGCGGGACACGGGGAAAACGCAGCATATTATCAACGAAGCAATGAGGATGAGCAATGAATCGCGGAAAGAAAATAACTGACGCCAGGGCAAAAGTCGACAAGAACGTTTTGCACGGCATCGATGAAGCCGTCGGCATCATGAAAGAACTCAAGTTCGCCAAGTTCGACGAGAGCGTGGAAGTTTCGGTGAAGATCGTGCACAAAAGCTACCAGAACGTCCGCGGGTCCGTTTCCCTTCCCCACGGCACGGGAAAGCAGGTAAAGGTTCTGGTAATCTGCAAGGGCGACAAGCAGAAAGAGGCGCAGGAAGCCGGCGCGGATCACGTGGGCGCCGAAGACGTGATCGAAAAGATCAAGGGCGGATGGATTGATTTCCAGGCGGTCGTCGCCACCCCGGACATGATGAAGGAAGTCGGCAAGCTGGGTCCCGTGCTTGGCAAGAAAGGGCTCATGCCCAAGCCCAAGGCCGGAACGGTCACCGATGACGTAAAGGGAATAATCAAGGAGCTCAAGGGCGGCCGCATAGAATACAAGGCGGACAAAAGCGGCGTGGTTCACGTGGGCGTCGGAAAGATTTCTTTCGAGAACGCCGCGATAATTGAGAATGTTAAGGCATTTTTCAACCAGGTATTGAAGGACAAACCCTCCGATGCGAAGGGCAACTATATCAAGTCGGTGTTTCTGAGCTCGACGATGGGGCCCGGCATCAAGATCAACCATAAGGGGATTGAGCGATAATGGTTAAACAGTATAAAATCGACGAAGTACAGAACCTGTCGGAAAAGCTTCAAAAGAAGCGCAATATCATACTCACCAATTATTCCGGCATCAAGGTCAAGGACCTGAGCGAGCTCCGCAGGAAGCTCCGCGCAAAGGGATGTGAATACAAGGTTGTCAAAAACAACCTTTTCAAGAGGGCGGTCAAGGATACCATAGGCGTTGACATCGACAAGCATCTGGTGGGCCCCGTCGGCGTGGTTTTTTCAGAGAACGATCTGAGCGAGCCTGCGAAGGTATTAAAGGACTTCAACAAGGAGATCGAGGTTTTTAAATTCTCGGTCGGCGTGATGGATAATGTTGTCTATACCGGGGAGCAGGTTCGCAGGATCGCCGATCTGCCCTCGAAAGAGGTGCTCCTGTCCCAGACGATGTCGCTTATCAACGGGCCTGGCACGAAAATCGCCATTGGCATCAACCAGATCATGGCGTCCCTGGCGCGCGGTATCAACGCGGTTGCAGAAAAAAATGCCCTGTAACTCGGGCTTATTTTTGTAATTTAAGGAACTTGTGATTTCATAATCTGCAGTATTCGCTGCGTAACGATGTGATTACAATGCCTTGAATTACCCTTATAAGTTTTTACGGATATTCCGTATTAACTTGAGAACATTCACTAAGTATAAGGAGTAACAAAATGGCAAAGCTTTCCGTAGAAGAACTGTTGGAAGCAATCGGAAGCCTGACGCTCATCGAGGCGTCGGAGCTGGTCAAGGCGATGGAAGAGAAGTTCGGCATTTCGGCCGCCGCTCCCGTTGCCGTCGCTGCCGTAGCAGGCGGCGCAGTCGCAGAAGCCGCCGAGGAGAAGACGGAATTTGACGTCATTCTCACCGGTTTTGGTGACAACAAGATCAACGTGATCAAAGTCGTTCGCGAAATTACGGGCCTTGGCCTTAAAGAAGCGAAAGACCTGGTTGAAGCCGGAGGCAAGGCTGTCAAGGAAAAGGTTTCAAAAGAAGAATCAAACAAGATCAAGGAGCAGCTTGTTGCTGCCGGCGCGACCGTCGATATCAAGTAACTCGGCCGCTTTCCAAACTTGCTGGATTCTGTAGGGACAATGATAGGTTTGATTGCCTGGCAATCAGACCTATTGGCGTCTCTATTATCATTTTTAATGCTGAACTCTTTGAATTTCCGGTTTTTTTTGTTATTATTGAATGCATCCGGAGTAACCGGTTTAATCATTTGGGCGCTTCTACTGTGGGCAGCAGTTGTACATAATAAAACTCATGCATCATACACCCATTGCCAGATAGTACATGCATACTCTTGAAAATTCGTATGCTGAATTGCCGGTAGCATTAATTTCATTCAGTAAAAATTAGTGTAAGGATATACCTTCCATGCAAAAGGCGAAGATACTCAATTTCGGCAGGATCAATCCCAAGACCGGTCTTCCAAACCTCATTGATATCCAGTTGAAGTCATATGAATGGTTTTTACAGGATAAGCTCGCGCCCAATAAAAGGAAGAACCAGGGTCTCCAGGCGGTTTTCGACGAGGTATTTCCCATCGAAAGTCCCCACGAGGATGTCGTTCTGGAGTTTCTGGAATATGAAATAGGTTCGCCCAAGTATTCGGAGGTGGAATGCAAGGAACGGGACGCAACCTTTGCGGCGCCTCTCAAGGCTACCATTCGACTGATCAAGAAGGACAGCATGGAGGTGCGCGAGCAGACCGTGTACATGGGGGATATCCCCCTCATGACCCCCCGCGGCACTTTTATCATAAACGGCGCAGAGCGTGTCGTGGTGAACCAGCTTCACCGCTCCCCCGGAATTTTCTTCTTCTATGAAGAGGCCGAGCGCGTGTACAACGTGAGGGTCATTCCGGACCGCGGCTCGTGGCTTGAATTCGAGATGGACACGAAAGGCTACGTGATAGCCAGGATCGACAGGAAGAAAAAGTTCTCGGTGACCCTGCTGATCAAGGCGCTCGGGTACGAAACGAACCAGGAGATCATAAAGCTCTTCTACACGACCAAGACGGTCAAGCTGAACAGCGAAGAAGCATTCGATCTGCTGTCCGGTCGAAGGGTCGCGAAGGACGTGGTGAGCCCGGAAACCGGAGAGATCATCATCGAGGCATGCGGACGCATAAATATTGATATCATCGACCGTTTGAGGGAAGAGAAGGTCAAGGACGTCGAGCTCATAGAGTTCCCCAACAACAAGGATGACGCCTTCCTTTATAATTCCTTTGAAAAGGACGAGTGCCATTCCTCCGAGGAGGCGACGCTCAAGATTCACCAGATCATGCGTCCCGGCGAACCATCCAATATAGACAACGCGCGCGCCGAACTGACGAGGCTCTTTTTCAATCCCAGGACGTACAGCCTTGGCTCGGTGGGTCGCTACAAGATCAACAAGAAATTCGGCTTCGACAACAAGGCGGTGACCGCGGAGGTCCTGAGCAAGGACGACATCGTCGCGACCGTAAAATACCTGCTTCACCTCATTGCCGAGGCGGAAGGGTATTATATCGATGACATAGACCACCTGGGCAACCGCCGCGTCCGCTCGGTGGGCGAGCTCATCATGAACCAGATCAAGGTCGGGTTCCAGCGCATGGAGCGCGTGATCAAGGAACGCATGACCATCCAGGACCTCGACCTGGTCACCCCACAGGCGCTTATAAGCATAAAGCCCATCACCGCGGTGATCAACGAGTTCTTTGGCTCCAGCCAGCTCTCGCAGTTCATGGACCAGACCAATCCCCTCGCCGAGCTCACGCACAAGAGAAGGCTGAACGCCCTTGGGCCAGGCGGTCTTTCCAGGGAGCGCGCCGGCTTTGAAGTCCGTGACGTACACCCTTCGCACTACGGGCGCATGTGCCCCATTGAAACGCCTGAGGGACCTAACATCGGCCTCATCGTCTCGATGAGCACCTACGCGCGCATCAACGACTTCGGTTTCCTGGAAACCCCCTACAAGGTAGTTGAAAAGGGAAAGGTGACCGACAAGATCGAGTACCTTACCGCGGACGAAGAGGACAAGTACTTCATCGCCCAGGCAAACGCGGAGATAGACGACCACGGGGCGTTCACCAAGACCCTCATCCCCTGCCGCAACATGGGAAATTTTCCGTACAAGAAATCCAGTGAAATACAGTACATGGACGTGAGTCCCTCGCAGATATTTTCCGTTTCGACCTGCCTCATCCCCTTCCTCGAGCACGATGACGCGAACCGCGCGCTGATGGGTTCCAACATGCAGCGCCAGGCCGTTCCGCTCATGGTAACCGAAAGCCCGCTGGTGGGAACGGGTATCGAGCCCGCCGCCGCGTACGATTCCGGCGTGCTCCTCATCGCGCAGCGCGGGGGAGAGGTCGTGCACGCGGACGCGAAGACCATCAAGGTGAAGGCCTCGAACGGCGAGATTGACGTCTACGACCTCCTGAAATTCAAGCGCACCAACCAGGGGACCTGCTTCAACCAGACGCCCATGGTGAGGACCGGGCAGAAAATCAAGCAGGGCGACGTCCTCGCCGACGGTCCCGCGACCGAAAACGCGCGTCTGGCGCTCGGCAAGAACATACTCGCGGCCTTCATGCCGTGGATGGGCTATAACTTCGAGGATGCGATCCTGATTTCGGAAAAGCTCGTGAAGGACGACACGTTCACTTCGCTCCACGTGGAGCAGTTCGAGATCGAGGCGCGAGAAACCAAGCTCGGTCGCGAGGTGATTACCCGTGACATCCCGAACCTGAGCGAGAAGGCCTTCAGGGATCTTGACAGCGGCGGAATCGTTCGCGTAGGCGCCTACGTCAAGCCCGATGACATTCTCGTGGGCAAAGTGACGCCCAAGGGAGAGCAGGACCTCACCCCGGAATACAAGCTCCTGCACTCGATCTTCGGGGAAAAGGCGCGCGAGGTACGCGATACCTCCCTGCGCGTTCCCAACGGAATTGAAGGCATAGTGCTCGACGTGAAGCGCTTCTCCCGCGAAAACGGCGATGAGCTCGCTCCGGGCGTAGAGGAGCTCGTGAAGGTTTATATTTCGACCAAGCGTAAAATCTCGGTGGGTGACAAGATGGCGGGACGCCACGGAAACAAGGGCGTTATCTCCAGGGTTGTGCCTGAATACGAGATGCCGTATCTCCCGGACGGCACTCCGGTTGATATCGTGCTCAATCCGCTTTCGGTGCCCTCTCGAATGAACCTGGGGCAGCTCCTTGAAACCGAGCTTGGGTGGGCGGCCAAGGAGCTCGATCTTCTCGTCGAGACGCCCATTTTCGACGGTGCGTCTACCTCGGAGATCAAGGAGCATTTAAAGAAGGCCGTTCTTCCCGAAGATTCAAAGTCGATTCTGTTTGACGGTCGCACGGGTCAGCCGTTCGAAAACAAGGTCATGGTGGGCTATATCTACATGCTCAAGCTCGCCCACATGGTCGACGACAAGATCCACGCACGTTCGACGGGACCGTACTCGCTCGTGACGCAGCAGCCCCTTGGAGGCAAGGCGCAGTTCGGCGGCCAGAGGCTCGGTGAGATGGAGGTGTGGGCGCTTGAGGCATACGGCGCCGCATACACGCTGCAGGAACTCCTCACGGTAAAATCGGACGATATGCTGGGACGCGCGCGTATCTACGAAGCGATCGTGAAGGGGATCAATACCACGTCGCCGGGCATACCGGAGTCGTTCAACGTGCTGGTCCAGGAGCTTCGCGGCCTCGCGCTCGACGTAAAGATTTTCGACGAGGCCTCGAACGAGATCAGCCTTTCGGAATGGAGCGAGGGATTCAGCAAGCCCAAGAGGAAGATCAAGATCGATACGCTTACGAACATTTAGTTAAAGGGACGCTCAGTTGAACAAATCCACCTGGTGAAGGGATATATATGAGGGATTTTAACGATTTTAACTCGATTCAGATAAAACTGGCATCGCCCGATATGATCAGGGAATGGTCATACGGGGAGGTTAAAAAGCCCGAGACCATAAACTACCGGACGCTCAAACCCGAGCGCGACGGGCTCTTCTGCGAGAAAATATTCGGGACTACCAAGGAATGGGAATGCTACTGCGGCAAGTTCAAGTCGATCCGCTACAAGGGCGTCGTGTGCGACCGTTGCGGCGTCGAGGTGACGCACTACAAGGTGCGCCGCGAGCGCGGCGGACATATCGAGCTTTCATGCCCGGTGGCGCACATCTGGTACTACCGCTCGGTGCCTTCGAGGATGGGACTGCTGCTCAACCTGACGGTTAACGCGCTCAAGTCCGTCCTGTATTACGAAAAATATATCGTCATCGATCCGGGGGAGGCGTCCGCCGAGAATTTAAAATCGGGCGATACCCTTGACGAGGAAACCTTCAATTACTATTACGAGAAATACGGCGACACGCTCGTGGCCGACATGGGAGCGTCCGCGATCAAGGAGCTGCTCCTGAAGATCGATCTCGACGAGGAATCCAGGAACCTGCGCGCCGAAATCCAGGGCAAGGAATCGAAAGTAGACAAGAAGCTCATCAAGAGGCTCGAAATCATAGAGGCCTTCCGCGACTCCGGGAACAAGCCCGACTGGATGATCCTCGAGGTGATCCCGGTGATCCCGCCGGAGCTGCGCCCCATGGTGCAGCTGGACGGCGGCCGCTTCGCGACCTCCGACCTGAACGACCTCTACCGCCGCGTGATCAACCGCAACAACAGGCTCAAGAGGCTCCTCATGCTCCGCGCGCCCGAGATCATCGTGCGCAACGAAAAGCGCATGCTGCAGGAAGCGGTTGACGCGCTGTTCGACAACAGCCGCCGGAAGCGCGCCGTCAAGGGGAAAGGCAACCGCCCGCTCAAGTCGCTTTCCGACATGCTCAAGGGCAAGCAGGGACGCTTCCGCCAGAACCTGCTAGGCAAACGCGTGGACTACTCGGGCCGCTCCGTGATCGTCATAGGCCCCGAGCTCAAGCTCTACCAGTGCGGCCTTCCCAAGAAAATGGCGATCGAGCTCTTCAAGCCCTTCATCATGAAGAGGCTCGTCGACAAGGACCACGTCCAGAACATCAAGTCGGCCAAGAAGATGGTCGAAAACGAGCGCCCCGAGGTGTGGGAAGTGCTCGAAGAGGTAATCTCGGAACACCCCGTGCTCCTCAACCGCGCCCCCACGCTGCACAGGCTCGGCATCCAGGGATTTGAGCCGGTCCTGGTCGAAGGAAAGGCCATACGACTGCACCCGCTCGTCTGCCACGCCTACAACGCCGACTTCGACGGGGACCAGATGGCGGTGCACGTACCGCTCTCACCCAAGGCGCAGCTCGAGGTCTGGTCGCTCATGCTTTCGGCGAACAACCTGCTCTCTCCCGCGAACGGGCAGCCGGTGGTGTCGCCCACGCAGGACATCGTGCTCGGGATTTACTACCTCACCTCCGATCTCCCCGACGCGCCGGGCACCGGCATGATATTCGACGACGAGGACGAGGTTTTCCGCTCGGTGGATTACGGGCAGATAAAGATCCGCACGCGCATCAAGTTCCTGATGAACGGCCAGCTGGTCGAAACGACCGCGGGCAGGCTTGCCTTCAACAAGCTCATGCCCGAAGGATATTCCTTCGTCAACCGCACGATAAACGACAAGGGCCTCCAGGGCATCATTTCGGATATTTTCCGAAAGTACGGCCCCACGCACACGGTGAAGGTGCTCGACGACATCAAGGAGGCGGGCTACCGTTATGCCACCTATTTTGCGCCCACGATAAGCATTTCGGACATCATCGTGCCCAACGAGAAGAAGGGCATCATCACCGATGCCGACAAGAAGGTCGAGGAAATCGAAAACGAATTCCGCATGGGATACATCACGAACGAAGAGCGCTACAATCGCGTGATCAACGTGTGGACCAGCACCAATGAAGTGATCGCGGAGAAGATGTTCGAAGAGCTTGCGAAGGACCGGAACGGTTTTAATCCCATCTACGTAATGGCCCAGTCGGGCGCGCGCGGATCCAAGCAGCAGCTGCGCCAGCTCGCCGGCATGCGCGGACTTATGGCCAAGCCCAGCGGGGAAATCATTGACGTGCCCATCCGCGCGAATTTCCGCGAGGGCCTCACGGTACTCGAGTACTTCATCTCCACCAACGGCGCACGCAAGGGCCTCGCCGACACGGCACTCAAGACCGCCGACGCGGGCTATCTCACGAGGCGACTCGTCGATATCGCGCAGGACGTGGTCATCACGGGTGAGGATTGCGGCACGACGATCGGGATCGACGTCAACGCCATAAAGGAAGCGGACGAGATCATCGAATCCCTTGGCGCGCGCGCCCTGGGACGCACGCTGCTCTACGATCTCATTCATCCGGTGACGGGCGAGGTGATCATCAATGCCGACGAGATCGTGACCGAGGAGATCGCCAGGGTAATAGATGAACTGAACATAGATTCGATCGAAATTCGCTCCGTGCTCACCTGCGAAGCGCGCTACGGCGTATGTTCCAAGTGCTACGGGCGCAACCTTGCAACCGCCCGCCCCGTGGACCTGGGAGAGGCCGTGGGCATCATCGCGGCTCAGTCGATCGGCCAGCCAGGCACGCAGCTCACCATGCGTACGTTCCACATAGGCGGCATCGCGTCGCGCTCCGTCGAGGAGAGCGACATCAGGCTCAACTACCCCGTACTTGTCAAGGACCTGACGTTCCGCACGATCAAGACCGAGGACAAAAAAACCATTTCCGTCCGTCGCGGCTACCTCGTGGTCCAGCGGGTGGTGGGCGAGATTTCCCTCAAGGGCGAGGTTGAAATCACGGTCGAGGAAGGGAGCAAGATCTACGCGGGAACGGTGGTGGCGCGCGGAAGCGCCGGCGAGGAATTTACCGCGAAGACCTCGGGCATCGTGAAGGTCGACAAAAAGAAGGTGCTCATCCTGGGGGATCCGCATTCCATTCCGATCAACGTGGGAACGGAGATTTACGCGAAGGAGGGCAAGTTCTACGAAGGGAACGAGATGCTCGCCTCGTTCGACCCCTGGCTGGAGCCGATCGTCACCGAGAGCGCCGGCAAGGTGCAGTTCGTGGATATTGAGCTAAACAAGAGCCTGCGCGAGGAGATGGATCACCTGACCGGCAACGTCAAGCGCGTTATCGTCGAGTACAAGACCGAAAAGCTGCAGCCCAGGATCGATATCTTTCCCTCCTCGGGTGAACCCACGACCTACCTTCTTCCCAAGGGCGCTCACCTCATGACCACCGAGGGAGATTCCGTAAAGGCAGGGGCGATCCTCGCCAAGATTCCGCGCGAAGTGGAAAAGACGAAGGATATCACGGGCGGTCTGCCCCGGGTCGCGGAGCTTTTCGAAGCGCGTACTCCAAAAGATTCCGCGACGCTTTCGGAGCTCGACGGTACCGTCACCATAGGGGACACCTCGAAGAACAAGAGAAAGATCATCATCTCCGCGGAGGATACGACCCAGAAGGAGTACTCGATCCCGGCATCCAAGTTCCTGCGCGTGCAGGACCGCGATTTCATCAACAAGGGCGAAAAGATCGACGACGGTCCCATTGACCCGCATGACATTCTCAGGATCAAGGGGCCCAGGGAGCTGCAGAAATTCCTGGTAAACGAGATCCAGGGGGTATACCGGCTGCAGGGCGTGGCGATCAACGACAAGCACATCGAGGTAATCGTTCGCCAGATGCTGCGCAAGGTGAAGATCACCGATCCGGGCGACACCACCTTCGTGGTGGAGCAGATCGTCGACAAGTTCGATTTTATCGACGAGAACGACCGGGTGGGCCAGGAGGGCGGAAAGCCCGCCACGGCAATCCCCGTCCTCATGGGGATAACCAAGGCGGCGCTCAACACAGAATCGTTCATTTCGGCCGCCTCGTTCCAGGAGACCACGCGCGTGCTCACCGACGCCGCCATCAAGGGGAAGGTAGACCAGCTGCGCGGTCTCAAGGAAAACGTGATCATAGGTCACCTTATACCAGCAGGCACCGGGGTACGCGAATACCGCAGGGTGGACGTGTACCAGCATGAAGAGGGTGACCTGGAAGGACCCCCCCCGGATAAGGCTTCGGAGGGCCAGGAGGTCTCCGCGGAGCAAGAAAATTCTTGACAAAAATCCGTCAGAAATTTCACAGTTATGGTCTCTGTTTTTTACATTAATTCTGTAT
>CALMJO010000376.1 GCA_937864375.1 uncultured Spirochaetota bacterium | reverse complement strand
AGCTGAGCCCGGAGCACATCGACAAGTTCCGCTTCACGCCGGAGCTTTATGAACCATCGGGTTTACCCGTGGTCCAGGCGGCCGCCGAGCAGGAGGCCGCGGAGATCAGCACTATCGATTATACCGCCGTGGAAGAGCAGCTGCTCGACGACGAGGGAAACGAAGTCGCTCCCGACGCTCAGTAACTCCAGACGCGCGAGGCGTACCGCCATGAAGATCCATAACACGCTCACCGGCCTCCGGGAGGAACTCGTACCCGGCGGCGTCAAAAAGCCCTCGATCGCCGATTATCCCCCGGTGACGATCTATTCCTGCGGCCCCACCGTGTACGGGCACGCGCACATAGGCAATTTCCGCACCTTCATGTTCAACGACCTGCTGAGGCGCTACCTCAAGTTCGCCGGATACCGGGTGAACCACGCCATGAACATCACCGACGTGGACGACAAGACCATCGCGGGCTCCGGCCGCGAGGGCGTGTCCCTCAGGGAATACACCGAGCGCTACACGAACATATTCTTCGAAGACCTAAAATCGCTCAACATCGAGCCGGTGGAGCATTACCCCCGCGCGACCGAGTCGATCGACGCGATGATCGACATCATGAACCGGCTGGGCGAAAAGGGGATCGTCTACGAGAAAGAGGGCTCCCTCTATTTCAGCATCGCGAAGTTCGGGGGCTACGGGGGGCTCAGCCGCCTGGACACGCGCGAGATCAAGTCGGGCCTGCGCTACGACACCGACGAGTACGAGAAGGACGACGTGCGCGACTTCGCGCTCTGGAAATCCACGAAGGACGACGAGCCCTCGTGGGACACCCCGTTCGGGAAGGGGCGGCCCGGCTGGCACATTGAATGCTCGGCCATGGTGCGCAAGATCTTTGGCGGCACGATCGACATCCACACGGGCGGCGTGGACCTCATCTTCCCCCACCACGAGAACGAGATCGCGCAGAGCGAGGCCGCCTACGGCGACAGGTTCGTGCGCTGCTGGATCCACTGCGAGCACCTCCTCGTGGAGGGCTCCAAGATGTCCAAATCCAAGGGCAATTTCTACACGCTGCGCGACATCATGGAAAAGGGGCACTCTCCGCGCGCCATACGCTACCTGCTGTTTTCGGCGCACTATCGCAAGCAGCTCAATTTCACCTTTGACGGCCTCCACCAGGCTGACGCGGCGCTCGCGCGCATCGACAACCTGCTGGTGAGGCTGGGCGACGTTCCCGCGGGGAGCGCGGGGAACACGGAGATCGCGCCGCTCATCGCGCGTTTCATGGAGGAATTCACGTCGGAGATGGAAGACGACCTGAACGTCTCCGGGGGACTCGGGAAGCTCTTCGATTTCATCCATGCGGTGAACGCGCAGATCAACGAGGGAGCGGTCGCGCGGGAAGAGAGCGACCTCGTCATGAACGCGCTGCGGAGGATCGACGCGGTCCTCGGGGTGATCTTCTTCCCGGCGGACGAGGCTGCCTCCGGCGACGTCGCGCGCATCGAGGCGCTCATCGCAGAGCGGCGCGACGCGAAGAAGGCGAAGAACTTCGGCAGGGCCGACGAGATCCGCGCACTGCTCGAGGCCGACGGCATAATCCTCGAGGACACGAAGGACGGCACACGGTGGAAAAAAAGGAAATAATCGGACGCAACCCCGTCCTGGAATACCTGCGCACCTGCGAGCCCGGCCAGGACGCCGAGCTCTTCATTTCGAACACCGCGCATGGAAAAATAATCGACGTCATCGCGGACGAGGCGCGCCGCGCCCTGTCTCTTATACACATCTCCGAGCCCACGAGACCGTACTAGATC
>CALMJO010000375.1 GCA_937864375.1 uncultured Spirochaetota bacterium | reverse complement strand
AGATCTAGTACGGTCTCGTGGGCTCGGAGATGTGTATAAGAGACAGCAACGAACTGGAGGATTTATGAAACGAGTGATACTGGTCATTGCACTGCTCGCGGCAGCCGCCGTATTTTCCTGCAAGGGGGAAGCCACGATAGATCTCAAGTGCGGTCAGAACGCGAAGGAGCTCAACATTGCCGTGGGTTCGTCGTTCACGGGCAAATGCCCCGCGAACTGCACCGGCGGCTCGGTATGGGGTACCGACACCTACACCGCCGACTCGTCCGTGTGCGCCGCCGCGGTGCATGCGGGCCTGCTCAAGATCGAGGGCGGCACGGTTCGCGTCACCATGAAACCCGGGCTCAAGGAATACAAGGGCAGCGAGAAGAACGGGATCAAGTCCGGTCCGTGGGGCTCCTTCGAAAAGAGCTTCGTGCTGGAGAAGAAGCAATAATCCTTTACCGGTACGCTCCGGCCGCGAGTTGCCGCCGGGGCGCGCTTCCCGTCACCCCGCCTGGGAGGCGCCTGCGGTCGTCCGGCGCTCTATGATGTAATTGCGTATGAAGGTCTTCGCCGCGTTCGATATCTCCGTGAAGCGCACGTTATAGTAGTACACGGTGCGGTCCTTGAAGTAGATGTCGCGCATGATTCGGCTCGCCGTCTTGATCCTGAACTCGTCCATCTTGAATTCGAGCGAATACGGGATGTTGAACTGCAGCTTCTCGTTCGTGCGGATGACGGCCTCGTTTTCGTCCAGCTTGAAGATGAGCCCGTCCAGCTGGAGGGGCTTGTCCTCGTCGGGGCCGGGAGGCGGGACGATCGTGCACGGCACGTTCACGTCGATGAAGGGAAGGATGTCGGCCTCGACCCGCTCGAACTGCTCGGGCATTGCAATCTCAAGCTGGGCGCCCTCGGATTTGACGATGGGAGCCCCGAAAGCGTACCCGCCGTCCCCGCTGCGCCACATGTAGCAGCGCACCTGCGTCTCCGGGAGGAATTTTCCGCTTGCCTTCACGCCGCCGAACTGCTGGATCGAAAAACCGCGCCCGCCCTTGTCCACCACCTTGCCAATGTCGAAGTACCCGTCGTCGGTCATGAGGTAGGCCAGCCTGTTGACCTCGATCTCCGCCATGGACGCGAGGGGCTTGCGCACGTCGGAATGGTGGTAGAGCTTCTCGTGCGTCATGACAATGTCCCTGCACACCGATTCAAGGGGTATGTTCTTGTCCTCCATCTGCCGGGCCTGGACGAGGTACGCTCCCACCCCCTTTTCGTATGTTTCGGGATCGGTCAGGATGGAGGTCGATTCGGCGACGTTCCTGATCTCGGCAATGCGCACGAGGATCTGCATCTGGAACTTCGTGAGGCCTCGCTGCATCCCCTTGATACGGATGCGCTCCGCATTTCCCTCAATCTGCTCCTGCTGCCTGCGAATGCTCACGCGCAGGTAGACCACGACGCCAGCGATTATTATGAACAGGATGAGCAGGATGAGGACAGGAAGGGGTATCATCTCGGTCAGGGTTTTATAGGAGACGAACCCCTTGGATAATTCCCTTACGAACTCGTTGAAATCATTCATAGTGCGTTCCCGCTAAATAGAATATATGTTTGTAGTGAGCGGAGAGCAATGATAAATAACAGGGAGCCAGTTGAATGGATTATCGCACCGGGCGCGTAAGAAGGCAAGGAAAAATAATTGCGGGGGAGGGCGTCCGGGACCCGGCGCCCCCCGCTATTCCTTGTCCACGATGACGATTTCGACCCTGCGGTTCGAGGCGCGGTCCTCCGGGGTCTCGTTGGGCACCTTGGGCCTGCTGCTGCCGAACGCCACGGCCGACAGGCGGTCCTTCTTTATGCCGGAGGCCTCCAGGTATCCCAGCACCTTGAGCGAGCGCGCCGCGGCGAGCTCCCAGTTGGACTGGAAGTCGCCGCGCAGGTTCCTGAAGGGGTGGTCGTCCGTGTGGCCCTCTACGCGCAGGCTGTTGTCGAAGCCCTGTAAAAGGTTCGCGATCTTCTCGAGCGAGGTCCGCGCGGCCGGAAGTATCTCGGCCGATCCCTCGTCGAAGTAGGAGTCGGCGGCGAGCGTCACCACGATGCCGATTTCGCTGGAGGTGACCGTCACCCTGCCCGTGTTGACGTCCTGCTTGAGCATCGCCCGCACCTTGCTCAGGTTGATCTTCTTCTTCTGCGCCTTGCCCTTTTCCGAGGGGAGCTGGCCGGCGTTGTCGAGGATGCCGCGGCCGCCGGAGAGTATGCCGCCCTGGCCGGGGACGACTCCCTCGTCAAAAATGCCTATGTTGCCGCCCTGGAAGACGGTCTGCAGGGCCTGGGAGAGCTTTTTGTATTTCTCGCTGTCGACGTTGCTCATGGAATAGAGCACGATGAAGAACAGCATCAGGAGCGTGATCATGTCGGCATAGGTGAGCAGCCACCGTTCCGCGTTTTCGTGACCTTCTTCTTTCTTCCTTTTTGCCATGCCCTATCTCACTTGGTATGTTCGCGGGGCGCCAACGGGTCCCCGGTCATCATTGCGGGGTCTCGACTTCATCAAACTTTGTTCCTTCTTCAAGATAAGATACCAGGCGGTCCTTGATGAGGGCCGGGTTGTCGCCCGACTGCAGGGCCTGGAGGCCGGTCATGATGCATTCCATTTCAAGGACGTCCTTCTTCATCTTGAGCTTGAGCTTGTTGGCGATAGGGAGCCAGAAGAGGTTCGCGAGACCGATACCGTACAGCGTGGCGATAAAGGCGACGGCGATCGAATGTCCCAGCGCCCTGGCGTCGCCCCCCAGGTTGGAGAGTACGAGCACGAGTCCCATAACCGTTCCGATGATACCCATGGTGGGCGAATATCCGCCGGCGATTTCAAAGACCGCGGCCTCTTCCTTGCGGCGCTGCTCGAAGAGGTAGAGGTCGTTCTCAAGGGTGTTCCGCACGATGTCCGGGTCCACGCCGTCAACCACCATGCGAATTCCTTTCTGTAAAAACGGGTCGGTGAGGTGCTCTATATCGTCTTCAAGGGCGAGCAGTCCCTCGCGGCGGGCCTTTTCGGCGAAGGAAACGAGCTCCACAACGGTCTCCTTGGTGGGGCCTTTCGAGAAGACCATCGCGTCCTTGAACAGCGGGATGATGCTCATCACCTCCTTGATTCCGAATGAGACGAGCAGTGCGCCCAGGGTACCGGTGACGATGATAATAAGAGCGCTGAAACCAACCAGGCCGGCCGGGGAACCGCCTTCGAGGATGAATCCGCCCAAAATTCCGCCAAAGCCTACGCCAAGGCCAATTAAGGTTGAACTGTCTGGACCGCCGCCCTTTTTCATACCATACCCTTAATAACTAAACATTATTAGCGTTATTGTTCATAGTCTGGGCACATCATGTGCGCTTCCTTATTAATATCGTCCTGTTGGCGGATAAAACCATGCAAAATATTTCAGATTGGGACCGTTCCAGTCCCGTGCGGGCGAGGGCGGCGTAATCCGGCGCGCGGGGAAGGGGCGCCTACTGCGATTCGGTAAGGGAATCCCCCGGGGAGGCGGTCCTTGCCGCGATATCGGACACTATAAGGCCCGCGAGCATAAATCCGAATATGGCGGTAATGTGGACCAGCGCGCCGTTCACCTGCTTCTTCATGCCGCACCAGTCCACGGCCCCGGCGGCGTTTTCGTCGCAGAAGCTCGTCCGGTCGTGCACGCACACGCACGCGCCCGTTCCGCAGAGCGTCTCCACGGCCGGGGCCACCGGGTGCTCGTCGCTCCATACGCACATGATGTCGGTGGCGACGCCGCCCTGTCGCAGGAGCCGCCTCACCCGCCGCGCGAGGGGACATCCCGAGGTGTCGCTTATGAGGCCCGTTTTTATTTTCGATGGGTCGCTGCGCGCGCCCGCGCCCATGGAGGAGTAGACGGTCACGCCCGCGGCGACGCAGCGCTCCAGCAGGAGTACCTTGTTTTTAATGCTGTCGATGGCGTCGATGACGTAGTCGAAGCCTTCAAGGCCAAAATCACCGCACGTGGTTTCGTCGAACGGGACATGGCGCGCCGTGATCAGCGCATCCGGGTTGATCGCGAGGAGGCGATCCCGCATCTCCTCCACCTTGGATTTCCCCAGGTTGCGGGCGGTCGCCTGCGCCTGGCGGTTCAGGTTCGTGGGGCACACGATGTCGGAGTCGACGACGGTAAGGTCGCGAAGCCCCGTCCGCACCAGCGCCTCCGCGCACCAGCTTCCCACTCCCCCCACGCCAAAGACCGCCGCGCGCGCGCGGGAAATGCGCTCCATCGCCGCGGGGCCTAGGACCAGCTCGCTGCGGTGGATCATCGATGAATAAAGGTCGCTCATGGGGGCCCGTAGAATGTCATCAGCAAGGATAGCATGGCGCCGGGTGTCAACAAATTTTCCCGCGCCTGCGGGCGGCCGCATGGAGATGGCGCGGGTTATTCGGCCACTGATTTACACGGATTTGCACGGATTTTGTGAATGATCGATAATGCTTTTCCCGGAATGAGTTGATCCGCGTTAATCCGCGAAAATCCGCGGCTAATCTTTTCTTTTGTTTTTCCGTGGATATCAAACTAGCGTGAAAGTCGAAGCGAGTCTTCTGGCCATGGATCAGGGACGCCGCGCCCTCCTTTCGAACGCGCGCAGCGCCAAACCGCACGCGAACAACAGGCCAAAGGCGCCCATCACCGGGAGGCAGAGGTAGAGTGAGGCCGCGCGAGCCGACGATTCGCCAAGCCTTGCGAGCAGCACGTCAGCCGGGGACGGCATGATGAACCCGTACGGCACCCACGCGTACAGGATGAGCGCCGCGCCGGCGGTCATGACCAGGGCCGCCGGGTAGATGCAGAGCCGCCTGAGCGCGGCACGTTTCACGGTGGCGCCGCGCGCGGAAAAAAACAGGACGCATGCATAGAGGGCGGCGGCCGCTGCGAGCAGGTATGGCAGGAACTTTCCATACGTGAGCGCGATCATGGCCGCGCGCACCGTTTCCGCCTCGCCGCCCTCGAGCGTGATGCCGCGCATCGAGAGCACGCCGTTCTGGAGAGAAGCCCCGTATTTCCCCAGCATGCTCCTCCCGATCGATTCCCCCAGGCTCGTGTCGAAAAACCTGAACATGGTCGCGTAGAGGCCGCCGTTCTGGACCAAGTTGGACCGGGAGATCTCGTCCACGAACACGTCGGACAGGAGGTGCCGCTTCCGGGTCGCGCCCATCGAATCGTCGTCCACCCACAGGCTCACCATGAGGTCGGGAAGCCTCACCGCGGACCGGTCGCCGCGCTCGAACACCCTGCCGGCGGCGCGCTGCGTTTCGTAGGAGGCGAGGAACCCGATGCACGCCGCAATCGCCGAGCGCAGCGCGCCGTCCACCAGGCGGTCGTTCAGCAGGCGCGTGAGGCGCGGCTCCAGGAGCTCGAAGTCGGCGAAGATTTTCGCGCCCATGCCGCTCCTGTGCCTGTCCGCGATCTTCTGCGCCTGGGCCTTCTTGTCCTCGAGGGCCGATTTCGCGTCGTCAAGCTTGTCCTGTGCGTCGTCCATCGAGGCCTCGAGCCTCTTGAGCTCCTTCCTGTTCTCCTTGCGGTGCTTTTCGATCTCCCCGACGAGCGAGTCCAGCTTCGCCGTTTCCGCCTTCCTGAAAGACTCGAACCCGTCTTTCGACTGGTACATGTCCTTCACGTCGTCCCACGACATGCCGGCGAGCTCCTTGCGGCGCTTCTTCGCGTAGTCGTATTCCCGGGTGCGGTTGAGGTCGTCAAAGCCCTGCCTGGCCGCAGCGTGCGCCTCGCGTATGCGCTCGAATTCCGCGTTGAACTCGCGGAGCTTCACCGTCCGGTCGACCTCGTCCTGGATCTTCCGGTTCGTCTCCCAGTTTCGCGACTCGATGTAGGCGGAGAGAAATCCCGAATGACGGATGATCCCCGTGTAGAAATCGGCCGAGGTGAGGAGGAAATGCAGCACGGTCGCCAGCAGGAGCAGGGGAATGACGGCGAGCGCCGCGATGTTCACCGCGGAAAACAGGATTCGCTTCCCGCGGGCTGATCCTTCCGCGCGCGCGGCCTGCGGGGTGTCGTTACGTTCTTGCATGGATGCACCGTTCTTAATGGGATTATGGGGCGCAGTTCGTAAGGTGTATCCTTACGCGGGGCCGTCTGTCAATACTAAATCTGTGTCGCGAATTCCCGTGAGAAAAGCGCGCGAGGATTTTCGAGGGATGGGACCCCGGTAAATCGAACCTTTTGACTTGCAAGCCATGCACTGCAATGGTTTATAAGATTTTTTCAAAAAAAGCATGGCAAGTAGAATAGACTATTTGATTAAAAAGTTGCTTTGAATTCTCTTGATTTCCGCTTTATTTAAACCAGCTTCGTTCGCGAACTCCGGCCAACGTTTAACGGCATCCCTCACTTTTTTAAATACGTCTTTTTTCATCGGGATGCCATATCGTTCGCCTGCAAGCATGATATCATCAATATCGATGTTATTGAATTTTCCATTCACCGACATTAAATGCTGATGAGTCCATCGTCCCAGTGGATTATATGCGAAAGTCACATCGTATGCTGGAGATAGACGCCATTCACCGTCAGGAAACATCATGAAAGAAAGATTCTTTGTGTGATCGTCACAGTTAGCCGCAACAACATTGAAGACCATGCGTCTGAATCCCTCTACGAGATCCTCCTCGGGAAGGTGAAGGCTTCTTATTGTCTCAAAAAATTGACTATAATCATGTGTTGCTCGTTGATTGAAATCAAGATGAGATATCGCACACAGGGTTTGAATGTGAATTTTTTTACCGTTTGCACGATCAAATCGGCATGTCATAAAATGAGCACGCCGATTTTCCTTGAAGAGTCTGGACTCACCCATAGTAATGCCCGCGGCCAATGCCATGAGATAATAGGCGTATTCGACACGGCCATAATGGTTTCCCGGGCCAAGTTCCAAATCCGATCCAATCCCATCGAATTTAAGTAACCAGTATTCAAATCCAGGAGGCGCTTCCAGCTGGCCTGAACATATGTCTTCAGTTATTGGATTCCATGCTATAATCGCTTTTGCTCGGGCACCTCCAGCGGATGTTCCAACCCGGATAAGGTTCATCAATGCCGCTTGTGATTGTTTATCGGTAGCAAAATTTCCTGATAATGCCTGTCGGGCACTGATTACCAGTTCCGAAATTTCAATAGCTGTCGGTGTTTTTGCTTTAGGACCTCTCTCGGGCTTGAATTCAAGAGCTCCCATGCCTCTTGTACCCATATAGGCGAGGCGATCGAGCTCAGTAATGGCATTTTTAGGAATCCCTTCCTTCGCTAAATACGCGTCAATCAGCGCGTTTCCAAAATTATCCGGCAACGCGTCAGCCAGCATGGCGGGAAGTCGACGGTAGGTAATCTGGGACAATGATGGAAAAACAAATTGTGATTGATTCACAGGCATGGTAAACGGCGCTAATTCGATAGAGCGTTTTTGCCATGCGCGATTATATTCAAAAACATAGTATCCCGATGCAGGATCCAGGCTTACCGCTCCAACGGCCTCGCCCCATATGGATACTGATATAACATCAACCGGTTTATACATTTGATTTTTTTTGCGTTCTTGTTTTCCTTGTTTGACGATGACGGAATACCCGCTCGCGTGATTTTTGTTTTTGCTGGTATTGAAGCATCTGAATTGGACTTACGGTAATTTGCGGAGCTAGAGTTTCCAGCCAGTCTGTTTTATTTAATGCCATTAACGTTTTGATGATTGTCTTAAGTGCTGATCCGTTTCCATTTTCAAGATTGCGCAATGCACCAAGACTTATGTCTGCTCTTTTAGCTAATTCAATTTGCTCCAGATCGTTGCGAATGCGTATGGTACGTATCTGTTCCCCTAAATAGTGTTCCCATTCCTCCGTTGTCCTGGATGAGAATAATTTCTTCTTTGAATTATTATAAGTATTTTCTTTAATAACCATAATTATAACTCTAATAATAGATTTAAAGTAATAGCAATATATATATGACTATAATATAATAAATTTGAAGAAAATTGTAAAGCTATATTTATGCTGTCTCTTATACACATCTCCGAGCCCACGAGACCGTACTAGATCT
>CALMJO010000374.1 GCA_937864375.1 uncultured Spirochaetota bacterium | reverse complement strand
CCCGACGACATCGTCGAGGAGGTGGGCCGCATCTACGGCTACGACAACATCGGGATGAAATCTCCCCTGGTCCCCATTGAGCCCCCGGCGCGCAACGAGAAGCGCCTCTTCGAGCGCAGGATAAAGGAGATCCTCACCCGCAACCATAACCTGGTCGAGGTATTCCACTATTCCTTCGTGGGCGAGGACACCCTGAACAGGCTGGGCGTCAACGAGGACAGGGAGCTCAGGCTCAAGAACCCGCTCTCGAGCGAGCAGGACCGCCTGCGCCGCAGCCTCCTGCCAAACATGATGAACACCATCACGCTCAACCAGCGCTACCAGGACGCGATGCACATCTTCGAGCTCGGCCGCGTGTATCTCAAGGAGAGCCGCTCCTCGAAGGATCTTGCCTCGGAGAACACCAGGGTAACCGCCGCCTTCTACCGGAAGAGAGGCGGCGCGCCGCTCTTTTACGACGCGAAGACCGCGGCCCTGGACCTGGTCGCGCAGCTGCGCGTGAAAAACCTGGTCCTCGCACCGGCGCAGGAAGGGCTTCCCCCCTACGCGCACCCCGGAAAATCCCTGAGGATACTCGCAGGCAGTTCCGAGCTGGGGCTCGTGTTCGAGCTTCATCCCCGGGCGAGGGACGCGTTCGAGTTCAAGGGCCAGTCGGCCTTCTTCGACCTTGACATGGACGCGCTGTTCACCGCGCCCCGGGAGGAACAGGGATTCAGGGAGCTCCAGAAATTTCCCGAAGTCCCCTTCGAGGTGTCGGTGCTCGCGGACCGCTTCGCCTATGCGGGCGACATCGCGGAGATCCTCGGCAAGAGCAGCAGGGAGTTCATCCGCGCGGTCCGGACGCTCTCGGTGTACGAGGGAGACCCGGTCCCCGTGGGAATGAAGTCCGTCTCGTTCGAGATCATCTTCGCCGCGCGCGAACGGACGCTCGGCCCCGAGGAGATCGACAAGCTGCAGAAGATGGTCGTGGGCGACCTCCAGGCGAAGGGCTACAAGCTCCGCTAGCGCCTGGAAGCCCCCGGTGCGCCGGCAGGCGCATCGGCCCCCTTACCCCGTACATGCATGGAGGAAACCGTCCCATGAAAATCCCACGCGTCGCGACGCGCGCACTCTGCGCCTCCGCCTTCATTCTCCTCTGCTGCTCGGGCACGTCCCAGCCCGGAACGGACGCGAAGGACGCCCCCGTCCCCTTTTCCCAGTACATCGCCTCCCGACACGCGGAGTTTGCCGCAGCCGCGCCGCTGCGCTCCCCTCTCGCGATCGGTAAAATGAGGCTCGAGGAGCAGGACCGGCTGCTCGCGCAGTTCACGGAATGCCCGGAATGCCTTTCGCACGTGAAGGGATCCCACAGGGGATTCATGTTCGATGCGGTGGCCGACTGTCCCTGCGCGGCGCGCGTGGGCATCAATGACGATGGCGGCAAGTGGGTGTGCAACCCGCACGAGCTTCCCCGGGCGGCGGTCGTGTATTCCTTTGGCGCGGGAGGCGACATCTCCTTCGACACGGGAATGGCCGGCCTTTTTGGCTGCGATGTGTACCTCTTCGATCCCTCGCCGCACGTTAAGGCGCGCTTCCCCGGACCCGAGACGTCCTGGCAGTGCGGCGCCGGAAGGATCAGCTATGCGCCCCTCGGCATTGGCCCAGTTTCCATGGAGCCGGGAAAGGAATGGGAGCTGGTCATCCAGGGCGCGCGCTGCGGGGCGAAAAGCCTTGCGGCGATCGCGCGCTCCCTGGGCCATGCGCGGGTGGACATATTAAAGATGGACATAGAGGGCGGGGAATTCGCGGTGCTCGCCCAGGCGCTCGCCTCGGGGAGCATCCAGACGCTGGGAGTGAGGCAGATCCTCGTTGAGTTCCACCTCTGGACCGGCGCGCAGTTCGCACAGTTCGTGGCGCTCGTGCGGGACCTCAGGAAGAGCGGGTACCTCCTCTTCCGCAAGGAGTTCAATCCCGGCGACGGCCAGGGCGTGTGCGCAGAGTACGCATTCATGAAGACGGACCTCGTCCCGTGAGCGCGCCGCGGCGCGGCCGCGGCTATTTCCTGTTCATCTTGAGCACGAGGTCGCTCACCTTGCGGGAGAAGCGCGGGAAGAACCTCGAGAGCACCCAGGTTGACCGCGCCAGGAAGCCCGGAATGATGATGAAGCTTCCCCGTTCGATCCCCCTGAGGAGAACGCGCGCGACCTGGTCGACCGTGAGCTGCCCGGCCATGAGCTTCACGGCCAGCGCCTCAGGCGTGATGCTCGCGCGCTCCTCGCGCACCATGGGCGTGTCGACCTCGGGCGGACAGAGCACCTGGACGCGTATGCCCTGGGGCGCGAGCTCCGCGCGCATGGCCTCGGACATGCCCACGACCGCGTACTTGGATCCGCCGTACGCCGAGTAGCCGTACATCCCGATGAGCCCGCCCAGCGACGAGACGTTCACGATGATCCCGCCCTTTTCCTTCATGACCGGTACGAGCACGTGGTTCACGCCCTGCGTGCCGAACACGTTGGTTTTAAAAATGCGCTGGAAGATCTCCGGGGGCGTATCGGTGAAGGCGCCAAAGTAACCGGCACCCGCGCTGTTGATGAGGATGTCAGGGGCGCCGCAGGCGCGCACCGCCTTCGCGAGTGCCTTCTCCGCGCGCGGCGCGTCCGCCACGTCGGCAATGAAGGTCTCGATTTTTTGGGCCGACGAGCGCGCGGACGACCTGAGCGATGCGGCGGCGGAGTCGAGCTTCTTTTTGTCCCTGGCCAGGAGCACCAGGTGCGCACCCCTCTGCGCGAGCGCGTGCGCCGCAGCGAGCCCTATCCCGCTGGAGCCCCCGGTTATGTACACGGTCTTGTTGGCGAAGAAATCCATGGCATTCCCCTTTGATTTTTGCGGCATCGGCTGCGTCCCGGAAGCCGCCGGTATGCGGTCATCCATACACCGGGCTGAGGGCGACTTTAAGAATATTTTTGCCGGGGCCCGATGACGTTATGCGATATTCAATGGCCCTGAATCAGGACACGTTCCGGAACCGGTGCGGCGCGGCGGGAGCGAAGAACACGCCAAAGTCGCGGAGCTCCGCCTCGTCCACCGTGTCCAGCGTGCACTGCGGCAAGGCCTCGGCGAGCGGCACGCTCACTATGCCGTTGCCCCTGATCCCGGTCATGAGCCCCGAGCGCCCCTCGTGGAGGAGGTCTATGGCCCTGCGCCCGAAGCGCTGTCCCAGGTTGATGTCGAATGCGTTGGGCTGCAGCCCCCTGAGCGTGAACCCTATGTTCGAGTGCCGGATCGAGCTGAGCGTGAGCCCCATCCCGTGTGCCAGGAGCCGCTGCAGCACCATGCCCGCGCCCCCGAGCCTCACGTTCCCGTGCGGATCAAACTCCGGCTCCTGTGCGAGCATCGCTGCAAGGAACCGGTCGGGCGATTCGGCGCCCGCGTATTTCGCGACGAGCGGGTCGTCCATGCGGAACGTGGTCCCCTCGGCGGCGATGATGTTCACGAAGCCCTTGCGCGCGAAGACCTCCCCGACGCGCGCGACGAGCGCCTCCATGCCGAAGGATTTTTCCGGGACCAGGATGATGTCGGCCCCGCTCCCGATCCCCACCAGGTACGCCAGCCAGCCCGCGCTCCTGCCCATGATCTCGTTCACGTTTATGCGCGCGTGCGTCTCCGCCGAGACCGCCGTGCTCCGGAATGCCTTCACCGCGAAGTCAACCGCGGTGTTCGCCCCCAGCATCCAGTCGGTACCGCTGATGTCGTTGTCGATGCTCTTGGGCACCGCGATTATGGGAATGCCCAGCCCGTGAACGCCCAGGGCGCTCGCGAGGGTGTCGTTGCCGCCGGTCGCGATGATTGCGTCGATTCCCCTGCCCCGGAAGTTCTCGAGGATGGTCCCCGGCGCCCACGAGCGGTTCTTCTCGCTGAAGGGCGCGAAGCGCGAGGAACCCAGGATGGTGCTGGGCGAATCGAAGATGCTGGCCGCATTGTTTCCGCAAAGGGGCCTCATGTACTTCCCGATCTCCCTGGAGGCCAGGCCCTCGAACGCTTTTTCTATACCGACAAAGGTATCGTTATAACGGGCTGTGCCGTGCAACAGGGCACGCGCAATGGCGGAATTGATGCCGGCCGAATCCCCGCCCCCCGTGATGAATGCTATGTTCATGCCCTCTCCCCTGTAACCACGATTATGAGTGAGTACTCGCTCATAATCGTGGGAATTGCAACCCCTGTCAATATTTTTTTCAACGGGCGCCCGGGAGTTTCCGTATTAAACGAAAACCGTTTTGTAATACAATAATTATTGACTATTGATGGAATAAATTCCATACTAGGAGCGCCCAGTTCTCCTTGACCGCAACTACACACAACACACACCTGAGGAGGTTTTTTGTATGGCATATTTGTGGGAGAAATCTTACGCTTCAGGCGTACCCGTGAGTCTCAATTACGAGAAGACCACGGTTGCGGAAGCACTCGATCGCAGCGCAAAGGAATTTCCCGACAAGCCTGCACTTATTTTCCTGGACAAGGTCATAACCTATAGAAAACTGAACGCGATGGTCAACCAGTTCGGCAACTGGCTGCTCCAGAACGGCGTCAAGCAGGGCGACAAGGTGGCCATGCTCATGCCGAACATGCCGCAGATCGTCATAGCCTCGCACGGGGCGTGGCGGATCGGGGCGGTCGTCGTAATGAACAACCCGCTGTACACGGACCACGAACTGGAGCACCAGCTCAACAATTCGGAATCGACGGTGCTCGTGACGCTGGACCTGCTCGCCCCGCGTATGATAGCCCTCAGGCCCAAAACGCCGGTAAAGAAAATCGTGGTCGCGCACATTCGTGATCACCTGGGTTTCCCCAAGAAGCAGCTCCTTCCCATCGTCGCCAAGGACAAGCACCGGGACATCCCTCCCACGAAGGACGTGATCGAATGGATGGATATTTTAAAGAGCGCCCCGGCCAATGATCCCGGCATGAAGGTCGATTTCGATTCGCTGGCCAACCTGCAGTACACCGGCGGCACCACCGGCGTGAGCAAGGGCGTCATGCTCACCCACAGCAACCTGGCGTGCAACGTTCAGCAGATACGCGCGTGGTTCCCGGATTTCGGAAAGGGAGATCTCACGGGACTCGGGGTGCTTCCCTTCTTCCATTCGTTCGGCCTCACCACCGTGATGAACTATTCGCTCTGGATGGGGGGCGCGTCCGTGCTCATCCCGCGTCCCGAGCCCGAGGTGATCCTGGAGGCGGTGCACAAGCACAAGGTCAATTTCTTTCCCGCGGTCCCCACGATGTACGTGGGCCTCCTGAACCACCCCAAGCTGGGCAAGTTCGACATCTCCTCCATAAAAGGCTGCTTCTCCGGCGCGGCGCCTCTGCCTGTTGAGGTCATCAAGGCGTTCGAGGCCAAGGCCGGGGCGCAGATCTGCGAAGGCTACGGTCTTTCCGAAACCAGCCCCGTTGCGACGATCAACCCGTGGGGCGGCACGACCAAGCCGAGCTCAGTGGGCCTGCCCGTCAGCGACACCCAGATCAAGATTGTGGACCTCGACGAGGGGGTGAAGGAGATGCCCACCGGCACCGAAGGCGAGGTGTGCATCAAGGGGCCGCAGGTCATGGGCGGCTACTACAACATGCCCGACGAGACCGCGAAGGTCCTCAAGGACGGCTGGCTCTATACCGGCGACATAGGCAAGTTCGACGAGGGCGGGTACGTCTACATAGTCGACCGGAAAAAGGACATGATCATCGCCGGGGGCTACAACATCTACCCGCGCGACATCGACGAGGTCCTCTTCGAGCATCCCAAGATCCTCGAGGCGTGCGCCATAGGCGTGCCGGATTCGTACCGCGGCGAGACCGTGAAGGCGTTCGTGGTCATGAAGCCGGGCGAGTCGATGACCTCCGAGGAGGTGATCGGCTACTGCAAGGAAAAGCTCGCGAAGTACAAGGTGCCCACGACCGTCGAGTTCATCGACACACTCCCCAAGAGCGGCGTGGGCAAGATTCTAAGGAAGGAGCTCCGTGCGACCGAGCTCGAGAAGATGAAGGCGAAGTAGGATGGCCGCATAGCCAGTGCTCGTAACGCGGGCGGGGAGATCAATCCCCGCCCGCTTTCTTTTGAATACCCAGAATTCCCCAGGGAAGCGTGCGCGCCTCTTCGCACTCCGCACTCGGTCCCGCCAAAATTTTATTAACTAATACCGGTTTTTGAGCAATAATTTCAAAACGCCGCACGACCACAGGCTCTGTGGCGTACCGCTTGCGGTTTTTCGTCAGGGACATGGCGAGATGAAATGTCCAAAACAGAAAAGGTCCGGAAGGAGATACCAATGACCCGCCATGATTTACAAACAGTGCCATCCTTGTCGTTCAAATGGTTCCTTTACCTGTTCCTCGCATACGCGGTCTGCGCCTCCGTGCTCGCGATTCTCGTGCAGCGGGAGCTCGTATCGATGGTTCACCTCATTGCGCTCGTCTCCGGCTCCCTGGGGGCCGTCTCTGTCACCACGGCGATCTACCTGAACAGGCGACTCGCCGCCGCGCTGCATAGTTGCACGAACGGCACGCCCGGGGAAGCCGGCGCCGGTTCTATCGCGTTCATCAATCGATACTCGCTCTACGCGGCGGGCGTCATGTTCGTCGCCAACGTCGTGGGCACCTTCGCCCTGACCATCCTGGCGTACACCCGCGGCATCCTGCATTCGATCCTGGTGTCCATATTCTTTTTCCTGGTGCTCTCCATTCTCACGGTGATTACATCGGCCATCTACTACCTGCTCACCAAGCAGGCGCTCTACCCGGTCATCGAGCGCGTCAGGTTCAAGCCGCTCTCCATATTCTCGAAGCTGCTCATCACGCTCCTTTCACCCACGCTGTTCCTGTTCGTTATCGCGGGCATGCTCGCCTACAGCCTCTCCTACCAGGACAACCTCAAGTTCGCGCGCGAAACCCTGGTCAATACCGTGCATAAATCGAACCTCCTCCTGGGCCACGTGTTCCACCGGTCCGTAACGGAGCTTACGGCGTATTCACGGAATGAAACCGTCCGGTCCATGGACCTTGCGAGGATCAAGGATTTTCTGGTTGATCTCCACCGGACCAAGGACGAGCTCGTGGCGGTATATTTCGTCGCGGGACCCGACGGGCGGGGCGCATTCAGCACCAACGATTACAAAAACGTGGACGACCGCCAATATTTCAAGGACGTGTGGCACACCAGGAAAACGGTGTACCCGGAGCCCCTCATAAGCAAATCAACCGGTCTCCCGGCGATCGTGGTCGCGGTTCCCATTATGCGCGGGGAACGCATGGTGGGCATGTTTGGGGTCAGCCTGGTGATCGACTTCATAGAAAAGGAGGCGATCGACCGCAGCATCATCAAGACTTCGCGCTACATGATCTTCTCCCAGGACGGAAGGATCGTGCTCGACCTGACGGACCGATTCACGGGCAAGCGAATCGGCACCGACATCCGGGAAGACGGAACACGCTACAGGAACCTCGACGTGCTCACCGCCGTTTCGGACAAGACCTTCGCGGGCCTCGTCTTTGACGGCGCCTCCAAGTACATGTACGCCGAGCTCAACCGGCAGACCGGGAACTTCCTGGTGCTCATGGAGGACCGCGCCGAGTTCCTGTCGGGTATGGACCGGCAAATCCTGTTCATCCTGGTGGGCATATTCGTCGCGATCGCCATTTTCGTCGCCCTGCTGCAATGGATCGCCCGGTTGTTCTCCGGGCCCATCAACCGGATAATCGGGTTCCTTTCGGGCCTGGGGGCCGGCGACCTCACCCACGATCTCGAGGACTACTCCCCGGACGAATTCGGCGAGCTCATACGGCACCAGAAGATCGTTACCGCGAAACTGCGCGAGATCATTTACGTCGCGCTGGACTCCTCGCGCCAGCTCGCGGGCGCCGCGGAAAATTTCGCGAGCACCAGCCAGGACCTCTCCCAGAACGCGCAGGGACAGGCCGCCGCGGTCGAGGAGACGACCGCGTCCCTGGAAGAGGTGCCGAGCTCCATAGAGCAGATCTCGGTGAACGCGAAGGACCAGTCGGAATTCGCGAAGACGACCTACAGCAGCATGGACGAGCTCAAGCGCCTCGTGCGGGAGGTGTCGGACTTCGCGTCGGAGGCGCTGGGCATGGCACACAACTCCACGCTCGAGGCGCAGAAGGGAAACGAGCTCATGCAGAATACTATCGAGGGCATGCACAGCATCAACCGCAGCACCTCGCAGATCTCCGAAATCGTGAAGATCATCAGCGACATCTCGGACCAGGTGAACCTGCTGGCCCTCAACGCCGCGATCGAGGCGGCGCGCGCGGGCGAGCACGGGCGCGGGTTCGCCGTCGTCGCCGACGAGATATCGAAGCTCGCGGACCAGACCGCGGAGAGCACGAAGAGCATCAACGGCCTCGTGAAGGCGGGCCTCGACGAGGTCAGGCGCGGAACGCAGTACGTGGACAGCACCTCGTCGGCCCTGGTCACGATCATTGAAAACATCCGGCGGACGGACGAGATGGTGCGCAGGATCGCCGATTCCACGAAGGCTCAGACCGCCTTCGAGGAAAAGGTGGTCGCCGACACGAAAAAGGTCATGGACATGGCCGAATCGATCTCCCTTTCGACCGACGAGCAGAAGACCGCGAACAGGGAGATGACTTCGACCGTGGACCAGATCAACCAGCTCGCCCAGAACGTCGCGGCCGGCGCCGAGGAGATCGCGTCATCCGCCGAGGAGATCAGCGCGCAGGCGGAGGCCCTCGCCCGCCACATGGAGTACTTCCGGGTGGAGCGAAGGCCTAAAGCGAATACGATGCTCCCATGACGGCCCAGTACCGGTGCCGGTTCGCCTTCGCGCCGGGGCCCGACCGGTACCAGTCGCTGTCGGGCACGTAGGCGTAATTCATGCATCCGTGGAAGGTAGCGCCGCCCTTCTGCACAGAAAGGTCCGCGGCGAGGGTGACGTCGCTGATGCCTCTCTTCTTGAAAGTGCCGGGATCCGAGGATATTTCCGCCGATTCCATGTTGTAATACGAAATCCCGCCGGAGAGCGCCAGGGTGGAACCCTCGTTCAGCGCGAGGGCGTGCTTAAACAGGGCTTGCACGTAGTAGTCCTTCCCGCGCTCCTTGCGGCCGTCGTAATCGTCAACGTAATAGTCTCGGCTGTACATGAGCGTGGGCGAGAGCGGCAGCGCATCAATAGTGAGCGAGACGGTGCCGGTCATGAAGCTCTCGTCATAGCCGTCGTTTAACTGCTGCTTCCTGTTCTGTTCGGCCGAATTATAGTACCACTGGTAAATATATTTCGCCTTCACCGTGGCGGTCTTCCCGAACGAGTGCGCGTATTCGATGCTGAAATCCGCACCGTACCATATTTTCTCGAACTGGCTTGCCCCGTCTCCCAGGACCTCGGACGAGTATTCTCCCAGGTAGCCTATCGTGAACCCGGATTCCCCGAAGGCGTAGTTCGCAAAGGGGAAGATCACTCCCCTGTTCTCACCGTAGAAATCGGAGCCCCTCCAGAAATAGTCGGTGTAGTAATCGACCCCCGCGCTCAGTCCCAGCTTCGCCTCTTCCTGCTGTTTGGACTCCGCCGCGTATGCGGAGAGGCCAAGCAGCCCCATTATCGCCATAGCAATCATTAATCTCATGTGAACTCCTCCAAAACATTCCCTCGCAGCTGCCTCGGTGGCACGGTGCTTTACTTCTTCCAGGACGCCATCGCCTTCCCGAAATCATCGCTCATCCCGTGGTGCGCGGTGAATACGTACTTTACGCCCTTCAGCGGGAGGATTTTGCTCTTAATGGTATCGATTTCACCCGCCGTGTCCATGTTGAACAGCTCGTTGAACGCCGTCACCGCGCCCCCGCTCAGGCCCAGCGTATCCCCGGTAAAAAGATATGCGTCGTTGACGACGAAGCACGTCGATCCGGGCGTGTGCCCTGGCGTCGCGATCGCCCTGACCTTCACGTCGCCCACCGCGACGGTCTGCCCGTCGTCCAGGAGCTCGTGCGCAAGGTCGAACGCGTTGTGGAAGACCGCCATACGGACGGTTTTCCCGTTCACCATCTGCTCCTCGGCCCTGCCCATGTAAACCTTCGCCGCGGTGAAAAGCTTCACGGCCCCCACGTGGTCGTTGTCGGAATGGGTGAGAAAGACCGCGAGGACCTTCGCCGGATCGATTTCGAGCTTCTTGAGCTCGGCCCGCACCTTCTCCGCGTCGTTGGCGCCGTCAATCACCACGAAGCCGTCGCCGGCCCTGACGACATACAGGTTCACGAAATCGTCCTTGACTGCGTAGATGCCGTTCACGACCTTTCCCGACGCCAGCGGCGTCATCTTTTTCGTTTCGCCGACGAACCGGTATACCATTACACCGAGCACGCACGCGACCAGGACCACGACGATTATTAGCGCGATGATGCTTCTCTTCACGACCCTGTTCATAACGGCACCTCTCTTTTTATTAGTTCAGATATTTCCTGCAGGCCATGCCGATTTCGATAAAGCGCTTTATGTGTAATTTAACCTTCAAACGGCGCATTCGGGAGCCGAACCGCTTCCCGGCCGGCTGCAGGGCTTCCCATGGGGGGCCGCCGCTTCCGCTCAGCCTTCCAGGATGAGCTCAAGGTAGGACCTGCGCTCGAAGCGTTCAAGGCCCAGGCGCGCCGCCATCTCGAAAAGCGTTTTCTCCGCGGCGGCCACGTCGGCCCCCTGTATCTCCAGCTCCACGAAGCTCCCGGCCCGCTCGACGCGGTCGAGGCAAATCTCCATTCCGTCCAGTAGAAAGATCTCCCGGTTCTTTACCACCGTTTCTACCCTGACGAAGCCGAGCCTTTCCAGGATTTCACAGAGCCCCGGGCCGTCTTCGACCGTCGTCTCCCTCTCGTAGCGGGTCTTCGAGCGGTCGCCCAATTTGGGCCCCTTGTAGGTGAGCACCGCCAGGCCGTCGCGCGCGCGCACCCGCAGGGCCTCGTCGGTCTTCGCGAAATCGCGCGCTGGATGGTTGAAGTACGTGTCCACCTCGCGGCTTTCGCGCTTGAACGTCCCGCCCATCGCCCTCACCTTTTCGCGCACGAGGTCCAGATCGTCGCAGTACGCCTTTATCTCGATCTCGTACGAGTCCATTCCTAACGGTGCCTCCTGGTCAGGGGATTGTTGAGCACAACCCCGTCGCCGCCCACGAACTTCTTGACCACGCCGTTTACCTGGATGATCACGCCGTCCACCTCGTCGAACTGCGTCGCCGTGTAGACGATCTGGTCGATGCGGCTCTGTATGATGTTGCCGATCGCGTTCTCCTCGAACGCGTCGTTGAAGTCGATGTAGGCCGTCCTGTTTTTCACGGTGACGCCGCGCAGGGAAAGCCGATCGGGCATCGCGCTCAGGAGCCCGCCGCGCTTTTCGGCGCCGCTGGGCCCCTTCAGGAGCTCCTGCAGCGCCGCCTCGAGCGGCTCGTCTCCCTTCACGCGGCGCGGCACCGGGGTGAGCTCGGTCTTTTCCGTGCGCTCGTTGAAGCGCACCACGTAAATCTTCACGTCGTGCTCCTGGTTCTCCTTCGCCGTTTTCTTCGCGGCGTCCCTGTCCTTTTTATCGCGGTCCTGCTTCTCGTCGTCGTCCGGCGTGACGCGCGCCTCCTTGCGGTCCTTGGGGGACGGGTCCGCGCGCTTCCCGTCGCGGTCCTTCGCGAAATACAGCTGGTTGACCATGTACACGATGACGATGAGTAGCGCCAGGATTACCAGGACCGCCGCGGGGCTCCAGGAGCGCGACGCGGGCGGCTGCGCGCCCGCCGCGGGTTTGGGCGCCGCTTTTTTGGGGGCGGACTTCGCCCTGGGCGCGGACTTGCCCTTTCCCGCGGGCTTCGCGGTCTTCTTCTTCCCGCCGGTTCCCGATGTTTTCGCCATTACCTTCCCC